>CAZFET010000123.1:4068-9774 GCA_964517545.1 uncultured Burkholderiaceae bacterium | reverse complement strand
CACGGCTGTCCCAGTCGCGTGTCAGTTCGTCGAGCAAGGCGCGCAGCGTGTCCGGGCCCAGTTCATCGTTGAACAGGGTGCGCATGTCGCGCAGGGGCATCGGCTGGCTGGCGCAGATGAGCGCGGTCTCGAGGACGCGCTTTGCATCCTGTGTGTTCATGCACTGCCGTTGTCGGCGACCCGGGCAGGCTGCGGAGCCGTTCGCGCGCAGCGCGCCGCGGGTCGGTTTCGGGGGCCCGTTGCGCCGGGCCGTGCGATCTGCGCCATCAGGCTGGCGCCACTTCGTTGCCGTGACTCTCGTCCGGGACCGCAGGGGGAGACGTCGACTTCCTTCGACCCCGCGCGGATCGCCGATCGTTTCGGCGCTTGACGGGCATTCTAGCGCGCCGGCAGCGCGCCTTCGCCCGCGGACTGCGATCGTCAGCCCGCGACCTGTTGCCAGGCCGCCGCGAAATCGGGCGGCGCCGGCGCCTCGAACCGCAGCGGCCGCCCGTCGAGCGGGTGCGCTAGCGCCAGCCGCACCGCATGTAGCGCCTGGCGCTGAAGCCCGAGCGCGCGCGCGCCGCCGTACAGCGCATCGGCCACCAGCGGATGGCCGCGCCACGCGAGGTGCACGCGGATCTGGTGCGTGCGGCCCGTGTGCAAGGTGCAGCGCAGCGCGCTGAAGCCGTCGCGCAGCGCCACGCGCTCGACGTCGGTGCGGGCCGGCTTGCCGTCGCGCACGACGGCCATGCGCACGCGCGAGGCCGGGTCGCGGCCGATCGGCGCGTCGATCGTGTCGCGCGCATCGCGCCACGACCCGTGCGCGATCGCGAGATAGACCCGGCCGACCTCGCGCGCGGCGATGGCGCGCACGAGCGCCGTCACCGCCTCGAGCGTCTTGCCCACGACCATCAGGCCCGAGGTGTCCTTGTCGAGACGATGCACGATGCCGGCGCGCGGCAGCGACGCGGCCGCCGCATGGTGCGCGAGCAGGCCGTTGAGCAAGGTGCCCGACCAGTGGCCGGCCGCCGGATGCACGACGAGCCCCGCCGGCTTGTGCAGCACGAGGACGTGCTCGTCCTCGAACACGACGTCCAGCGGCAGCGGCTCGGCGCGGAAGGCGCGGCTCTCGGCCGTGAGGCCGAGCTGCAGCTCGACGCGCTGGCCGGCCACGAGCTTGCGCGACGGCGTGAGCTCCACGCGCACCTGCGCGCCGGTGGCGACGCGCACGTGGCCGCGCTCGACGAGGCCTTGCAGATGGCTGCGCGAGAACTCCGGCGCCAGCGCGACCAGCCACTTGTCGAGGCGCTGGCCGTGGTCGTCGTCGCTCACCTGCGCGGCACGTGTCTCGATGGAGTCGTCGCCTTCGACGGCCGCGTCGACGAGGTCGAACTCGTCGACCGACGCCTCGTCGCCGGGCGGTCCGGCCGGGGGGTGCTCCCTATAATCCGCCGCCATGTCGAAGGTCGATTCCCGGATGTGGCGCCGCGTGGCGTGGTGGTGCGGCGCGCTGGTGCTGGCCGCCGGATGCAGCTCGACACCGAAGGAGGAACCCGCCGGCGGTGCCGAAAAATTGTACGCAGAGGCCAAGGACGACATCGCCAGCGGCAGCTACGAGCGCGCGATCAAGGCGCTCGAGCGCATCGAGGGCCGTGCCGCCGGCACCTTGCTCGCCCAGCAGGCGCAGCTCGACCTGGCCTACGTGAACTGGAAGGTCGGCGAGCGCGCCCAGGCGCTGGCCACGCTCGACCGCTTCATCAAGCTGCATCCGTCGAGCCCGGCGTTCGACTACGCGCTGTACCTGCGCGGCGTGGTGAACTTCAACGACAACCTCGGCATCTTCGGCAACCTGTCGGGGCAGGACCTCGCCGAGCGCGACCAGCAGGCCTCGCGCGACGCGTACCAGTCGTTCAAGCAGCTGGTCGAGCAGTTCCCGCAGTCGAAGTACACGCCCGACGCGCGACTGCGCATGGACTACATCGTCAACTCGCTGGCCGCGCACGAGGTGCACGTCGCGCGCTACTACTTCCGCCGCGGCGCGTACGTCGCGTCGGCCAACCGCGCTCAGCAGGTGCTGCAGGAGTACCCGCAGGCGCCGGTCACCGAGGAGGCGCTGGCGATCATGGTGGCCAGCTACGACCGCCTCGGCCTGCAGCAGCTGCGCGACGACGCCGAGCGCGTGCTGAAGAAGAACTTCCCCGACTCCCGCTACTCGGCCGACGCGCTGCTGCAGCCGCGCAGCAAGCCGTGGTGGCAGCTCTGGTAGACGGCGCGCGGCGCGCCGCCGCTCAGCCCGGCGCGGCGCGGGCCGCGGCCAGTTCGCGCAGCCAGGCCAGGGCCTCGTCCTCGTCGGCCACCGCCGTCATCGGCGGCAGCGCCTCGCGCAAGCGGCGGCCGTAGTTCATGCCCGCCAGGCGGGGGTCGCACACCACCAGCAAGCCGCGATCGGTCTCGCTGCGGATCAGGCGTCCGGCCCCCTGCTTCAGCGACACTGCGGCCTCGGCCACGAAGTAGTCGGCGAACGGGTTGCGCCCTTCGCTCTCGAGCCGCTTCACGCGCGCCTCGACCAGCGGATCGTGCGGCGGCGGGAACGGCAGCTTGTCGATCAGCACGCACTGCAGCGCGTCGCCGGGCATGTCGACACCCTCCCAGAAGCTCTGCGAGCCGACCAGCACGCTGCGCGGGCGCGCGCGGAACTGCTGCATCAGCAGCCGCTTGGGCGCCGCCCCTTGCAGCAGCACCTCGATGTCGAGGCCGGCCAGCCGTTCGCGCAGCACGTCGCCGATGAGCGGGAGCGCGCGCAAGGTCGTGGTGAGCACGAAGGTCCGCCCGCCGAGCGCGGCGGCGCAGCGCGCGGCGAGCTCGCCGACCGCCTGCGGATGCCCGGGCTCGCCCGGCTTCGGCATGCGCCGCGGCACGTACAGCCGCGCGTGCGACGCGTAGTCGAACGGGCTGCCCACGCGCAAGGTGGCCGCAGCGTCGAGGCCGGCCGGCTCGGTGAACCAGCGCAGGTCGCGCTCGTCGCCCAGGGTGGCCGACGTGAACACCCAGGCCTTCGGCGCGGCGTCGATCTGCTCGCGCATCGCGTCGCGGATGTCGAGCGGCGACTCGACCAGCCGCGCCTGCTGCGGCGACACGTCGATCCAGCGCACGTGGCCCGGCGCGGCGTCGGCCGCGAACTGCCCGGCGAGCTCGGCGGCGCGGCGGCTGCGCTCGAGCAGCCGCGCGAAGTCGGGCGCCGCAGCCTCGACCTGCGCGACGGCCTGGGACGCCGCGCCGCAGGCCTCGCGCACCGCCGCGAGCGCGGCGCCGAACGGCTCGCGTCCGGCGCGCTCGTCCCAGCGCAGCTTGAGCATGCCGCGCAGCTCGCGCAGCGGCCCGGCCGCGGCCAGCCGCAACTCGCGCGCGGCGTGCTCGACGGCGCCGCACAGCTCGGGCCACGGCTGCAGGCCCCTCGCGTGCGCGAGCCCGGCGCCGAGCAGGTCGCGCGACAGGTCGAGCAGCTGCGCCGTGCCGAGCACGGTGCCGAGGAACTGCACGCCCGCCTCGGCGAGCTGGTGCGCCTCGTCGAACACCGCGAGCTCGACGCTCGGCAGCAGCTCGGCCACGCCGCTGTCGCGCAGCACCACGTCGGCGAAGAACAGGTGGTGGTTGACCACCACCACGTCGGCCGCCATCGCATCGCGCCGCGCCTTCATGACGTGGCACTCGCGGTACTCGGGGCACTCGCTGCCGAGACAGTTCTCGCGCGTGGAGGTGACCAGCGGGATCACCGCCGAGCGCTCGTCGAGGCCGTCGATCTCGGCCAGGTCGCCGCTCGTCGTGGACGACTCCCACTGCTCGATGCGCGCGAGCGCACGCACGGCGAAGCGGTCGGGCAGGCTCGCCTGCGTGCGCGCCTGCGCGAGGCGATGCCGGCACAGATAGCTCGAACGCCCCTTCAGCAGCGCGAGCGTGGCCGGCACGCCGAGCGCATCGCGCAGCCGCGGCAGGTCGCGCAGGAAGAGCTGGTCCTGCAGGTTCTTGGTGGCCGTGCTGACCAGCGCGCGCGCACCCGACAGCAGGGTCGGCACGAGGTAGGCGAAGGTCTTGCCCACGCCGGTGCCGGCCTCGGCCACCAGCACCGAGCGTTCGCGGATCGCGCGCGCGACGGCGAGCGCCATCTCGGTCTGGCCGCTGCGCGGCTGGAAGCGCGCGTCGGCGCGCGCCAGCGCGCCGTCCGCATCGAAGGCCGCGCGCACCGCGGCGTCGGCATCGGAGGGTTCGGGCGTGCGCGCGGCGCCGTCGGCCGCGCTCACGCCGGCTCCGGCGGTTCGAGCACCGCCTCGAGACGCGCGATCTGGTCGCGCAGCAGAAGCCGCCGCTTCTTGAGCCGGCGCAGCACGAGCTCGTCGGTCTGCGGCTCGAGCGCCGCGCGGTCGATGAGGTTGTCGAGGTCGGCGTGCTCGATGCGCAGCTCGATCAAGCGGCGCTGCGGTGAGTGAAGGTTCTCGTCCATCGAGACGCGCGGCCCGGGGGGCAGGGATGGGAACGATTATAGTTTTCGACCATGAGCACCTCTGCACCGGGCTACCGTCTCGCCGCCGCCACCGGCATGCACCGCGGCGACCGCCCGTACCAGCAGGACCAGGTCGACGTGCTCGCCCACCCCCGCATACCCGGCTGCGCGCTGGCCGTGCTGGCCGACGGCATGGGCGGCAAGAGCGGCGGACGCAAGGCGGCCGACCAGGTGGTGCTGACGGCCAAGCAGCTCTACGAACGCTATGCCCCGCTGAAGGACGACCCGAGCGAGCTGCTCAAGCAGCTGGTGCTCGAGTCGCACCTCATGATCAAGCTCACGGCCATCACCGCCGAGGAGGAACCCCACAGCACGGTGGCCGCGTTCATGATCGGGCCGTCGCGCGAGTGCGACGTCATTCACGCCGGCGACTCGCGCGTGTACCACTTCCACGGCCCCGAGATGGTGACGCGCACGATCGACCACTCCTACGTGCAGCGCCTCATCGACGAGGGACAGATCTCGGAGGAAGAGGCCAACACGCATCCGCAGTCGAACCTGCTGACCGGCTGCCTCGGCACCTACCAGGATCCGCCGCTGACCCTGCACCACATCCACCGGCTCGACGTCGGCGACACCATGCTCGCCTGCAGCGACGGGCTGTGGCACTACTTCACGCCGAAGGAACTGGGCGCGATCGTCAACACGCTGCCGCCGCGCGAGGCCGCCGAGATGCTGGTGGCCAAGGCGCGCCAGCGGGCACGCGGCGGCGGCGACAACCTGTCGCTCGCGCTCGTGCGCATCGAAGCGCTGTCCTGACGCAGGCAGCCCTGCGCCGCGTCGGCCCCGCCGCTCAGGGCTTGACCGCGCTGGCTGCCGGATCGGGCAGCGGCGCGGCGCGCGGCTTGCGGCGCTCGGCGTTGCGCTGCTCGGCGCGCTGGCGCCGCTCCTCGGCCTCGCGCCGACGCTGCTCGAACTGCAGGCGTCGCTGCTGCTCGCGCGCCGACGGCGGCGCGTGCGTGCGCTGCTCGATGCGCGCGAGCCGCTCGGCCGCGCGTCGCTTGCGCTGCGCCTCGTCGAGCACGCGCTCCTGCTCGGTCAGGTGGTCCAGCGCCTCGCGACGCTCGGCCCGCGCGCGGTCGACGCACGCCGTGACGGCGAACTGGCCGCGACACGCCTGCTCCTGTTGCGCGTAGCGCGACTGCACCGCCGCGCGCTCGCGCGCG
>CAZFET010000123.1:0-4058 GCA_964517545.1 uncultured Burkholderiaceae bacterium | reverse complement strand
CACGGCCGCACCGGCGGCGCCGGCCAGCAGGACCAGGGCGAGCGAGGCGGCCAGCGGGGTCATGTCAGCGAAGTATCGACCTCGCGGCGCGCCTGCGCCAGGTACCCGGCCGACTGCATCTCGACCAGCCGCGACACCGTGCGCGGGAACTCGTGCGCGAGCGGGCCCTCGGTGTAGAGCTGCTCCGGCGGCACCGCGGCCGACAGGATCAGCTTCACGCGACGGTCGTACAGCACGTCGACCAGCCAGGTGAAGCGCCGCGCCTCGGAGGCCAGCCGCGGCGGCATCTGCGGCACGTCGGACAGCAGCACGGTGTGGAAGCGCGAGGCGATCTCGAGGTAGTCGTTCTGCGAGCGCGGGCCGCCGCACAGGCTGCGGAAGTCGAACCACACCACGCCGCCGGCCTTGCGACGCGCACGGATCTCGCGCTGCTCGATGTGCAGCATCGGGTCTTCCTCGCGCGCCTCGGCGAGCTGGTCGAAGGCCAGCGTCATCGCCGCGTCGGCCTCGGGACCGAGCGGCGTCTGGTACAGGCGCACGTGCTCGAGCGTGCGCCGGCGATAGTCGATGCCGGCGTCGACGTTCACGATCTCGAGCTTCTCCTTCAGCAGCTCGATGGCCGGCAGGATGCGGTCGCGGTGCAGGCCGTTCGGGTACAGCCCGTCGGGATGGAAGTTCGACGTGGCGACGATCGACACGCGGTGAGCGAACATCGCCGCCAGCAGCCGGTGCAGGATCATCGCGTCGGTGACGTCGGCGACGTTGAACTCGTCGAAGCAGACGGGCCGGTAGCGCCGCGCGATGCGCCGGCCCAGCTCGTCGAGCGGGTTCACCGTGCCCTTCAGGTCCTGCAGCTCGCGGTGCACCTCGCGCATGAACTCGTGGAAGTGCAGCCGCGTCTTGCGCTGCAGCGGCACCGACTGGAAGAAGCAGTCCATCAGGAAGCTCTTGCCCCGCCCCACGCCGCCCCACATGTACACGCCGCGCGGGATGGGCGGGCGCACCAGCAGCTTGGCGATCACGTTGCGCCGCCGCGCCTTGTAGTCGGCCCACTCGTTCTCGCAGCGCTCGAGCGCGGCGAGCGCGCGCAGCTGAGCCGGGTCGGCGGCGTAGCCGCGCTCGCCCAGCGCGCGCCGATAGACCTCGACGACGGCCATGGCGCCGACGCGTCAAGTCGCTTGCACGGGACCGGCTCGGCCGGCCCGTCGCAAGGCCCCCCTCGGGGGGCAGCGACCGGAGGGGGCGTGCGGGCTCAAGCGTTCAACGTGCGCTTGTCGACGGCGAGCGCGGCCTCCTTCGTGGCCTCGCTCAGGCTCGGGTGCGCGTGGCAGATGCGCGCGATGTCCTCGGCGCTCGCCTTGAACTCCATCGCCACCACCGCCTCGGCGATCAGCTCGCTCGCCAGCGGCCCGACGATGTGCACGCCGAGGATCTCGTCGGTCTTCGCGTCGGCCAGGAACTTCACCATGCCGGTGGTGTCGCCCAGCGCGCGCGCACGGCCGTTGGCCATGAACGGGAAGGTGCCGGCCTTGTAGGCGCGACCGGCCGCCTTGAGCTGCTGCTCGGTCTGGCCCACCCACGCGATCTCGGGCGAGGTGTAGATCACCCACGGGATGGTGTTGAAGTTCACGTGCCCGTGCTGGCCGGCGATGCGCTCGGCCACGGCCACGCCCTCCTCCTCGGCCTTGTGCGCGAGCATCGGGCCGCGCACCACGTCGCCGACCGCCCACACGTTGGGCAGGTTGGTGCGGCACTCGTCGTCGACCACGATCGCGCCGCGCTCGTCGAGCTTCAGGCCCACACGCTCGGCATGGAGCCCGTCGGTGTTGGGCACGCGGCCGATCGAGACGATGAGGCGGTCGACGTCGAGCCGCGCGGCCTCGCCCTTGGCCGTGGTGTAGGCCACGCTCACCCCGGTCTTGGTGGCCTTGACCTCGCCCACCTTCACGCCGAGCTCGATCTTCAGGCCCTGCTTCACGAAGGCCTTGTGCGCTTCCTTCGCGATCTGCTCGTCCACCGCGCCCAGGAACACGGGCAGCGCCTCGAGCACCGTCACCTCGGCACCGAGGCGGCGCCACACCGAGCCCATCTCGAGGCCGATGACGCCCGAGCCGATCAGCCCCAGCTTCTTCGGCACCGACGGGATGCGCAGCGCGCCGTCGTTGCTGAGGATGCGCTCCTCGTCGAACGGCGCGCCCGGCAGCGCGCGCGCGCTCGAGCCGGTGGCCACGATCACGTGGCGGCCGACCACGGTCTCGTCGCCGACCTTGATCGCCCAGCCGCCGTCGACCGCCTCGTCGAAGGCGCCGCGACCGTGGAAGAACGTCACCTTGTTCTTCTTGAACAGGTACAGGATGCCGTCGTTATTCTGCTTCACCACGGCGTCCTTGCGCGCGAGCATCTTCGCGAGGTCGAGGCCCAGGCCGCCGACCTCGATGCCGTGCTCGGCGAAGTGCTTGCCGGCGTGTTCGAAGTGCTCGCTCGACTGCAGCAGTGCCTTGCTCGGGATGCAGCCCACGTTCGTGCACGTGCCGCCCGGCGCCGGGCCGCCCTTGGCGTTCTTCCAGTCGTCGATGCAGGCGGTCTCGAAGCCGAGTTGCGCGGCGCGGATCGCCGCGATGTAGCCGCCGGGACCGCCGCCGATGACGACGACGTCGAATTGCTTGCTCATGGTGTCGCTTTCAGTGTGAGAGCTTCAGCGTGACGACGCCGCCGACGATCATCAGCACGCCCAGCGTGCGCATCAGGGTCAGTGCGTCGCCGAAGAAGACCACGCCGATCAGGAAGGTGCCCGCGCCGCCGATGCCGGTCCAGACGGCGTAGGCGGTGCCGATGGGGATCTCGCGCTGCGCCAGCCACAGCAGCCAGCCCGACAGCGCCATCGACACGACGGCGCCCGCGATGCCCCAGAACCTGAACGCGGGTTGCTGCGAGAGCTTGAAGCCCACCGGCCAGCCGATCTCGAACAGGCCGGCGGCCAGCAGGTACAACCAGGCCAGGCTCATCGCGTGCCGCGGCTCAGATGTCGAACAGCAGGCGCGCGGGATCCTCCAGCGCCTCCTTCATGGCCACCAGCCCGAGCACGGCCTCGCGGCCGTCGATGATGCGGTGGTCGTAGCTCATCGCGAGGTAGTTGATCGGCCGCACGACGACCTGGCCGTTCTCGACCACGGCGCGGTCCTTCGTGGCATGCACGCCGAGGATCGCCGACTGCGGCGGGTTGATGATCGGCGTCGACAGCATCGAGCCGAACACGCCGCCGTTGCTGATCGAGAACGTGCCGCCGGCCAGTTCCTCGAGGCCGAGCTTGCCGTCCTTGGCCTTCTGGCCGAACTCGGCGATCTTCTTCTCGATGTCGGCAAAGCTCATCTGGTCGGCGTTGCGCAGGATCGGCACCACCAGGCCGCGCGGCGAGCCCACCGCGATGCCGATGTCGAAGTAGCCGTGATAGACGATGTCGGTGCCGTCGACGCTCGCGTTGAGGATCGGGTACTTCTTGAGCGCCGCCACGGCCGCCTTCACGAAGAAGCTCATGAAGCCGAGCTTCACGCCGTGCTCCTTCTCGAAGCGCTCCTGGAACTTCTTGCGCATCTCCATCAGCGGCGCCATGTTGACCTCGTTGAACGTGGTCAGGATGGCGTTGGTGGCCTGCGACTGCAGCAGGCGCTCGGCGATGCGCGCGCGCAGGCGGCTCATCGGCACGCGCTGCTCGGGCCGCTCGCCGAGGTTCAGCGCGACGGGCGCGGCCACCGGCGGCAGCGCCTTCGCCGCAGCCGGAGCGGCGACCGGAGCCGCCGCCGGAGCGGCCGCCGGTGCCGGCTTCGCGCCCGCGTCGATGGCGCCGAGCACGTCGCCCTTGGTGATGCGGCCGTCCTTGCCGGTGCCGGCCACCTGCGACGCGGCCAGGCCGTGGTCGGCCATCAGCTTGGCGGCGGCGGGCATGGCCACGCCGCTTTTCGCGCCACCGTCGGTCGCGCCGCCGGCCACGGCCGGCGCGGCGGCGGCAGCGGGCGCCGATGCCGCCACCGCGGCGGCCGACGACGGCGCCGCGGCCGGCG
>CAZFET010000122.1:6859-9824 GCA_964517545.1 uncultured Burkholderiaceae bacterium | reverse complement strand
CGAGGTATGGCATCCAGACGTGCGCTTCTACGAGCTTGTCGACGCCGCCGGCGAGTTGCGCGGGCAGTTCTACATGGATTTGTACGCACGCGCCAACAAGCGCGGCGGCGCGTGGATGGACGACTGCATCGGCCGTAAGCGCACGGCCGCGGGCGTGCAGGCGCCGGTGGCGTATCTCGTGTGCAACCTGGCGCCGCCGGTGGACGGCAAGCCCGCGCTCTTCACCCACGACGAGGTGACGACGCTGTTCCACGAGTTCGGCCACGGGCTGCACCACATGCTCACGCGTGTGGACTATGTCGGCGTGGCCGGCATTAACGGCGTGGCCTGGGACGCGGTCGAATTGCCGAGCCAGTTCATGGAGAATTGGTGCTGGGAGCGCGAGGCGCTTGACCTCATCGCCTGGCATTACGAAACCGGCACGCCGCTGCCCGAGGCGCTGTACCGGAAAATGCAGGCGGCGAAGAATTTCCAGTCCGGCATGCAGTTCGTGCGCCAGCTCGAATTCGCGCTCTTCGACATGCGCCTGCACAGCGACTTCGACCCCGCGGGGACGAAAGGCGTGCAGGAGCTGCTTAACGAGGTGCGCGCCGAGGTCGCGGTGGTCATGCCCCCTGCCTATAATCGGTTCCAGAACGGGTTCACGCACATCTTCGCGGGCGGCTACGCCGCCGGCTACTACAGCTACAAGTGGGCCGAGGTGCTGTCGGCCGACGCCTGGAGCGCCTTCGAGGAAGCCGGCGTGCTCGACCCGGAGACCGGACGGCGCTACCGGCGCGAGATCCTCGAGGCCGGCGGCAGCCGCCCGGCCCTCGAGAGCTTCCGCGCGTTCCGCGGGCGCGAACCGAGCATTGATGCACTGATGCGCCACCAGGGCATGGCGTGAGCGCCGCAGCGGCGCGGCGCTGCGGTAGATTCGGGAGTCCCCGTTCCGCCCCGGAGCCTGCTGCGATGGCGCGTCTGCACACCTTCCTCGCGCTGGCCGCATTCGCGGCCGCGGCGCTGCCCGCCCACGCGATGTACAAGGTCGTCGGTCCCGACGGCAAGGTCACCTACACCGACCGACCGCCGCCCGCGGTGCAAGGCCGCGTCACGCCGCTGGCCTCCAGCGCCACCGGCGTGCAGGAAGCGCCGCTGCCGCTGGAGCTGCGCCAGGCCGTGCAGCGCTATCCGGTCGTCCTGTACACCACGACCGACTGCGCGCCGTGCGACGACGCGCGGCGGCTGCTGCGCCAGCGCGGCATCCCGCACACCGAGCGCCTCGCCTCGACCGACGAGGACCGCGAGGCCTGGGCGCGCATCACCGGAGGCACCGAAGCGCCGGCGGCGATGATCGGCGCTCAGGCGGTGCGCGGCTTCGCGCCGGACCGCTGGAACCAGTACCTCGACGCGGCCGGCTATCCGCGCGAGTCGAAACTGCCCGCCACTTGGCAGTTCGCCGCGCCCTCGCCGCTCGTGCCGCCGCGCCAGGCACAGGCGCGGGTCAGTCCGCCGGCCGCGCCGGCCGCACCGGCCGACACGCCCGCCGCACCGCGCGACGACGCGCCCCCCGCTGCGCCCGGCTTCCGCTTCTGACGTTCGCGGCGGATCGCCGACGGGGTCGCGCGCTCAGCCCGCGCCCGTCGCCGCCGCGCCCGCGGCACCGACGCGCCGCGCGACCACGCTGCCGGCCGCCACCGCGCCGCCCATCAGCCAGAACAAGGTCGCGGCACCGAGCGCCGCCCCGGTGGCGCCGAACAGCAGCGGCATCACGGTGCTCGACGCATTGATCGTCATCGAGCGCAGCGCGATCGCCTCGCCGTGGCGCTCGTGCGGCGTGATCTGGTGCAGCATCGACATGATCATCGGCTGCACGCAGCCCAGCGCGATGCCCAGCCCGACCGCGCACACGCCCATGCCGAACGCGCTGCCCATGAACGGATAGAGCGCGAACACGAGTCCGGTGGCCAGCATCGCGAAGGCCAGCACCTGCGACTCGCGCACGCGATGCGCGAGCCACGGGATCACCACGCGCACCGCCGCCACCGAGGCGGCGAACACGCCGAGGATCGCGCCGATCGCCGACGCGCTGAAGCCGCGCTCGTGGCCGAGGATCGGCAGCACGAAGGTGTGCACGTCCCAGCTCGCCGACAGCAGCCAGTTCACCACCAGCAGCCGCTTCAGCCCCGGCTGCCGCAGCAGCTCCCACGACGAGCGGCGCACCGCACCCTCGCCCGGCGCCGGCACGCGCGGCGCCTGCGGCGGCACGCGTCGCGCCCACGCGAGGGCCGCCAGCGGCAGCAGCGCGAGCACCGCGTACGCGGCGCGAAAGCCGGCCAGGTCGATGAGCGCGCCGGCCAGCATCGGCCCGGCCATGTTGGCCAGGGCGGGCGCGAGCCCGAGCCAGCTGAACACGCGCTTCAGCTCGACCGGGTTGGCCGCGCTGCGCCCGGCGGTGTGCTGGATCGCGATGAGCCCGAAGTTCGCGCCGGCGCCGGCCAGGGTCGCGCTGGCCGCGAGCGCCGGCATCTGCCACGCGCTGCCGAACCAGGTGCCGGCCAGCGCGCACAGCCCGCCGCCGAAGGTGAGCGCGACCGCGATGCGCAGCGGCCGGTGGTAGCCGTGCGCGTCGGCCAGCCGACCGGCGCGCAGCGCCAGCACGATCGGCGCGGCGGCGAACAGCGCAAGCAGCACGCCCACGACCCACTCCGCGTACCCGTCGCGCAGCGCGTTCAGCGGCGTGGCCATGCGCAGCCCCGCCATGCAGGCGTGCAGGCTGATCTGTCCGGCGATCAGGGCGACCAGGGTGCGGCCGAGCGCGCTCACCGGGCCGGCGCTCCGCGCCCGTCGTCGTCGGCGCCGTCGCCGTCGCCATCAGGCGGCAGCAGGCGCTGCGCGCGATCGTCGGGCAGCGCCTCGACGGCGCGCAGCTCGCGCGCCATCGCGCGCGTGCGGCGCTCGGCGAGCTCGATGGTGTTGCTCGCCC
>CAZFET010000122.1:0-6849 GCA_964517545.1 uncultured Burkholderiaceae bacterium | reverse complement strand
AGCATCTTCTGAAGCACGGCCTTTCGCTGCTGGGCGGCCTCGAAGAACTCGCGGAGCTGGGCCGCATCGCGGGGGGCGAGACCCTCGGGCAGCGGGGCGAGCTCAGGAAGCGGCACCGCCCCGAGCCCGGTGGCCAGCAGGGCCGAGAACAGGAGCGGGTGCGGGCACTTCACGGGGTTCCTCCTCGCGGATCGGCTAGCCGCCGCCGGGGTTCGCCTCCCGGCGGCACTTGGCAGTGCAGGTGCGGTTGCATCTGCCTAGAGCCCCAGGCACTCGGCCGAGAGGCGCTCCAGCGCCAGGGTGCGAAAGCCCATGCTCAGGCTGTTGAGCGTGGCCAGCAACGTCGTCGGGCCGGCCAGGGTGACGCGGTACTCGCGCTGCAGCGACTCGGCCAGGCCGGGCCGGCGCAGCGCCTCGGCGTACAGCCCTTCCGTCGGCACGAACAGGATCGCGAACTCGCTGGTGTGCGGCGGCGACACGTACTTCTCGCGGATGGTCTTCGCCTCGAGCCGGAAGCGCGTCTCGATGGCGCGCGCGGCGGCTTCGGCGGCCGCGGCGTCGGCGCGCTCCTGCGCGTCGAGCAGCCGCTCGTAGTCCTCGCGCGGGAACTTCGCGTCGATCGGCAGCCACATCGGGCGGCTGCCGTCGGGGTCGCGGCCCGGCAGGCGGATCGCGAACTCGACCCGCGCGTTGCTGCCCGGCACCGTCTCGACGTTGCGGCCGTACTGCTCGGGCGTGAACACCTGCTCGATCAGCCCGGCGAGCTGCACCTCGCCGAACACGCCGCGCGTCTTGACGTTCGTGAGCACGCGGTTCAGCGAGCCCACGTCGCGCGCCAGGGTGTGCATCTCGCCCAGCCCCTTGTGCACCTGCTCCAGGCGGTCGGCCACCTGCTTGAAGCTCTCGCCCAGCCGCTGCTCCAGGGTGGCGTGCAGCTTCTCGTCGACCGTCGCGCGCATCTGCTCGAGCTTCTTCTCGTTGCCCTCCTGCAGCGCCGCGAGGCGGCGCTCGACCGCTTCGCGCACCGCATCGGACTGCGCGGCGATCGCCTGCTGCAGCGCGCCGAGCTGCACCCGGAAGCTGTCGATCTGCTCGTTCTGCGTGCGCGCCACGTCGCCCGACTGGTTGAGCAGCATCTGCTGGAAGGTGGCCAGGTCGCCGCGCGTGGCCTGCGCGTGACGCGCCAGCTCGTCGCGCAGCGGTCCGTCGTCGGGGCGCCGCAGCGCCAGCCACAGCAGCAACAGCAGGTTCAGCACCAGCAGCGCGAGCAGCACCCAGTTCCAGTCGGTCATGGCGGCATTGTGTCAGCGCGGCACGATCGAACGCGCGACGCCGCCGGGCCCTGCACGACGGCGCGCGCTGCGCTACGCTGCCGGCTCCACGACCGGGGGGCCCGCGGCCCGCAAGGAGACTCTCGATGATCCGGCTCACCGTCAACGGCAAGGCCGTCTCGCTCGACGCCGATGCCGACATGCCCCTGCTGTGGGCGCTGCGCGAGAACCTGCAGCTCACCGGCACCAAGTTCGGCTGCGGCATGGCGCTGGGCGGCGCGTGCACCGTGCACCTCGACGGGCAACCGGTGCGCTCGTGCTCGACGCCGCTGTCGGCCGCCGCGGCCAAGCGCGTCACCACGATCGAGGCGATCGGCGCCACGCGCGTGGGCAAGACGGTGCAGGCCGCGTGGATCGCGCACGACGTGCCGCAGTGCGGCTACTGCCAGTCGGGCCAGATCATGAGCGCCTGTGCGCTGCTGGCCGGCAAGAAGAACCCGGGCGACGCCGACATCGACGGCGCGATGAGCGGCAACCTCTGCCGCTGCGGCACCTACAACCAGATCCGCGCGGCCATCAAGGACGCCGCGGCCGACCTGTCGAAGGGAGCCTGAACATGAGCGCCATCCCCTCCGTCGACACGGGCCGCCGCGACTTTCTCAAGACCTCGGGTGCGAGCGCGCTCGTCGTCGGCTTCGCGCTGCCGCTCGCGCCGCGCCGCGCCGATGCGGCCAGCGCAGCAGCAGCCACCACCTTCGCGCCCAACGCCTGGGTGCGCATCACGCCCGACGGCCGCGTCACCGTGGTGTGCGGCTCGGCCGAGATGGGCCAGGGCGTGCTCACCGCCATCCCGATGCTCGTCGCCGAGGAGCTCGACGCCGACTGGCGCCGCGTGCGCGTCGAGCAGGCGCCGGTCGACAAGGCCTACGCCAACCCGATGTTCGGCATGCAGGCCACCGGCGGCTCGACCACGGTGCGCGCCCACTGGGAACCGGTGCGCAAGGCCGGCGCGGCCGCGCGCGAGATGCTGGTGGCCGCAGCCGCCGCGCAGTGGAAGCTGCCGGCCGCGCGGCTGCGCACCGACGCCGGCTTCGTGATCGCGCCCGACGGCCGCCGCGTCGCCTACGGCGCGCTGGTCGCGGCGGCGTCGAAGCAGCCCGTGCCGGCCGACCCGAAGCTCAAGGACGACCAGTCGCTGCGCCTGCTGGGCAAGCCGCTGAAGCGCCTCGACACGCCGATCAAGGTCGACGGCAGCGCGAAGTTCGGCATCGACGCACAGCTCGACGGTGCGCTGGTGGCCGTGATGGCGCGCGCGCCGCAGCCCGGCGCCAAGCCGGCCCGGGTCGACGACGCGAAGGCGCGCGCGGTCAAGGGCGTGCGACAGGTGCTGACGATCCCCTCGGGCGTCGCCGTGCTGGCCGACGGCTACTGGGCCGCGAAGAAAGGCCGCGACGCGCTCGACATCCAGTGGGACCTCGGCGCCGCCGCCGGGCTGTCGTCGCAGAAGGTGAGCACGATGCTGGCCGAGGGCGCGATGAACGCGCCGGCCGTGGCGCGCGACAGCGGCAACCTGCGCGACGCCGTGGCCGCCAGCGCGGTGTCGGTCGAGTCGCAGTACGAGGCGCCCTATCTCGCGCACGCCTGCATGGAGCCGATGAACTGCACCGCGTGGGTCAAGGGCGACGAGGTCGAGATCTGGGCCGGCACGCAGAGCCAGGGTCCCGCGCAGGGCATCCTCGGCCAGGTGGCGCAGGTCACGCCGGCCAAGGTGAAGGTCAACACCTTGCTGCTCGGCGGCGGCTTCGGCCGGCGCTTCGCACCGGACTTCACGATCGACGCGACCTTGCTGTCGAAGCTGTCGGGGCGGCCGGTGAAGCTGATCTACACGCGCGAGGACGACATGGCCGCGGGCTTCTACCGTCCGGCCTCGGTGGCGCGCTTCGAGGGCGCGGTCGACGCGAAGGGCCGCGTGACGATGCTGCGCTGCGGGGTCGGCTCGCCGTCGATCATGGCGGCCTCGGGCTTCATGAAGATCCCGGACAACGGCGTCGACCACTTGGCGCTCGAGGGCATCGACGACCACCCGTACGACATCGAGAACCAGCGCATCGCCTACGGCCGCGTCGAGCCCGGCCCGCAGGTGTGGTTCTGGCGTTCGGTGGGGCACTCGCAGAACGTCTTCTTCATCGAGAGCTTCATCGACGAGCTGGCCGCGGCCGCGAAGGCCGACCCGTACGAGTTCCGCCGCGCGATGCTCGGCAAGTCGCCGCGCCACAAGGGCGTGCTCGAACTCGCCGCGCAGAAGGCCGGATGGGGCCAGCCGCTGCCGTCCGGCGTGTTCCGCGGCATCGCGGTGGCGCAGAGCTTCGGCAGCTACGTGGCCGAGGTGGCCGAGGTGTCGATCGCGGCCGACGGCACGCCGCGCGTGCATCGCGTGGTGGCGGCCGTGGACTGCGGCAAGACGGTGAACCCCGAGATCATCCGGCGCCAGATCGAGGGCGGCATCGTGTACGGCCTCAGCGCGGCGCTGTACGGAAAGATCACCTTCAAGGACGGCCGCGTCGAACAGGGCAACTTCCACGACTACCCGGTGCTGCGCATGAACGAGATGCCGAAGGTCGAGGTGCACATCCTGCCGAGCACCGAGAAGCCCGGCGGCATCGGCGAGCCGGGCACGCCGCCGATCGCGCCGGCCGTGACCAACGCGATCTTCGCGGCCACCGGCAAGCGCGTGCGCACCCTGCCGATCGATCCGGCACAGCTCAAGCGCGCCTGAGCGCGCCGCTGACGGACGAAGGCCCGTGGCGCTCGCGCGCCACGGGCCTTGTTCTTCCGTGCGCCGGCGCGGGCGCGATCAGTCGTCGTGCTTGCCGCGGCCCTTGCCGTGGCCCTTGCCCTTGCCGTGGCCGCGGCCGTGGTCGGCCACCATCACATGCTGGTGGTACCAGTCCTCCCGCACGAAGTACACCGGCGCGCCGCAGGCGTTGTAGCGGTGGCAGTGCTTGCCCCAGTTCTTCTGGTGCCCCGGCGGCACCCACAGGTACATCGGCGGCACCGGCTGCGCGACCACCACGCGCGGCTGCGCGATGATGACCGGCTGCGGGTTCACGACCACCGGCTGCGGGAAGCGTCCGATGTCGATGCGCCCGTACACGCCGGGCTGGCTGATGCTGACCGACACGCCCACGTCGGTCGCCTGGGCGGCGCCGGCCGCCAGCAACGCGGCCGCGACGGCAGTGACGATTCGTTTCACTTCGGACTCCTTCGATGAATGCACGAGGCAGGTGCCGAGCCTAACGGCATCGGGCACGCCTGCGACGACACGGCGCCGCCCGCGCCGTGCGCGGTGTGCGATTTCACGCGCCGGGCGTGTCGTAGACCACGTCGACGCGCGCGTGCGCGCGCTGACGCCAGCGCTCGATCGCCTCGTCGGACGGGAAGAAGCGGGCCGCCTCGCCGAGGTCGATCGCGCCCTCGGCCTTCTCGCGCTGCAGGTGCAGCCGCACCTCCAGGCCCTGCAGCAAGTCGCCGTGCTCGGTGCTCACGCGCCGCGGCGGAAACTCGCGCAGCAGCTCGGCCACCGGCGGCACGCTGCCGTTGACCTCGACCCGCAGGTGGCGCGCGAAGCGGCAGCGCGCGGCCGGCAGGTCCCACAGCTGCTGCACGTTCAGCCGCAGGCCGCCGCCGAAACGGTCGGGCTGCACGCGGCCCTGCACGACGAGCAGCTCGTCGTCGCGCAGCAGGTCGCGGTGCGCGAGCAGCAGCTCCTCGCCGGCGACCGCCTCGATGGCCTCGGTCTTGTCGTCGAGCTTGAAGATCGCCACGCGGCCGCGCTGGCCGTTGACGATGCGCAGGTCGTTGACGATGCCGGCCACGAGCTGCGGCTCGCGGCTGTCGGCGAGGTCGGCGATGCGCGTGCGCGCGATGCGGCGCACCTCGTCCTCGTGCTGGTCGATCAGGTGGCCCGACAGGTAGAAGCCGATCGCGGTCTTCTCGTGCGACAGCCGCTCCTTCACGCTCCACGGCGCGGCGTGGGCCAGCTCGGGCTCGTGCGTCGACGCGGCCGGCGTGCCGGCGAAGTCGCCGCCGTCGAACAGGCCGCCCTGGTCGGCGTGCAGCGCGCGCGACTCGGCGTGCTCGAAGGCGCGCGGCACGCTGGCCAGCAGCGCGGCGCGGTGCGGCTCGATCGCGTCGAAGGCGCCGGCCTTCACCAGCGCCTCGACCACGCGCTTGTTCACGCGCTGGCGGTCCACGCGCACGCAGAAGTCGTACAGGCCGCGGAACGGGCCGCCGGCCTCGCGCTCGGCGACGATCGCCTCGATCGCGCCGGAGCCGGTGCCCTTGATCGCGCCCAGGCCGTAGCGCACGCGGCGTTCGCCCACCGGCTCGAAGCGCCAGGTGCCGCGGTTGACGTCGGGCGGCTCGAAGCTCACGCCGAACAGCTTCGCGTCGGCCATCAGGACCTTGAGCTTGTCGGTGTCGTCCAGCTCGATGGTCATGTTGGCCGCGTAGAACTCGGCCGGGTGGTGCACCTTGAGCCAGGCCGTGTGGTACGCGAGCAGCGAGTACGCGGCGGCGTGGCTCTTGTTGAAGCCATAGCCCGCGAACTTCTCCATCAGGTCGAAGACCTCGTCGGCCTTGCCGGTCGGGATGCCCTGCTTGGCCGCGCCCGCGCGGAAGATCTCGCGGTGCTTGGCCATCTCCTCGGGCTTCTTCTTGCCCATCGCGCGGCGCAGCAGGTCCGCGCCGCCGAGCGAGTAGCCGCCCAGCACCTGCGCGGCCTGCATCACCTGCTCCTGATAGACCATGATGCCGTAGGTCTCGGCCAGCACCGGCTCGAGCAGCGGGTGCGGGTACTCGACCTTCTCGCGGCCGTGCTTGCGCGCGCAGAAGCTCGGGATGTTCTCCATCGGGCCGGGACGGAACATCGCGTTCAGCGCGATCAGGTCCTCGAGCCGGCTCGGCCGCGCGTCGCGCAGCATGCCCTGCATGCCGCGCGATTCGAACTGGAAGACCGCCTCGGTCAGGCCCTGCGAGAACAGCTTGTAGACCTTCGCGTCGTCCAGCGGCACCTTGTCGTACAGCACCTCGCGCAGCTCGGGCTTGCGCGCGACGATGAACTCCTTGGCGAGCTCGAGGATCGTGAGCGTGGCCAGGCCGAGGAAGTCGAACTTCACCAGACCGATGGCCTCGACGTCGTCCTTGTCGAACTGGCTCACCGCGGCGTCGCTGCCCGGCTGCATGTACAGCGGGCAGAAGTCGGTGATCCGGCCCGGCGCGATCAGCACGCCGCCGGCGTGCATGCCGATGTTGCGCACGATGCCTTCCACGCGCGCGGCCAGCGCCAGCAGCTCGGCCACCTCTTCCTCGGCGGCCTCGCGCTGCTCGAGCTCGGGCGCTTCCTTGCGCGCGTAGATGAGGCCGGGGTCGGGCTTCTCGGGCACCTTCGCCAGCGTGACCGTCCGGCCCGGCGGCGCGGGAATGAGCTTGGCGATCGAGT
Source organism: uncultured Burkholderiaceae bacterium (assembly GCA_964517545.1). Classification (GTDB taxonomy): domain Bacteria; phylum Pseudomonadota; class Gammaproteobacteria; order Burkholderiales; family Burkholderiaceae_C; genus CAZFET01. The sequence continues at coordinate 78 of CAZFET010000122.1, read as the reverse complement.
CGACGTGGCCGTAGCCCATGCCGAGCACGCGACCCACGTCGCGCAGCGCGGCCTTGGCCGCCATCGTGCCGAAGGGGG
>CAZFET010000121.1:7532-9871 GCA_964517545.1 uncultured Burkholderiaceae bacterium | reverse complement strand
TCGAGCTCGAGTTCACGCCGCAGGGCACGCTCGCCGAGCGGCTGCGCGCCGGCGGTGCCGGCATCCCGGCGTTCTGCACGCGCACCGGCGTCGGCACCATGGTGGCCGAGGGCAAGGAGACGCGCGAGTTCGACGGCAAGACCTACGTGATGGAGCGCGCGCTGGTGCCCGACGTGTCGCTCGGCAAGGCGTGGAAGGCCGACGAGAGCGGCAACCTCGTGTTCCGTCGCACCGCGCGCAACTTCAACCCGGCGGTCATCATGGCCGGCCGCATCAGCGTGGTGGAGGTCGAGGAGATCGTGCCCACCGGCAGCTTCGACCCCGACGCGATCCACCTGCCGGGCATCTACGTGCACCGGCTCGTGCTCAACGCGCACCCGGAAAAGCGCATCGAGAAGCGCACCACGAAGCAGAACCCCAAGGGAGTCTGACCACCATGCCCTGGACCCACGACGAGATGGCGGCGCGCGCCGCCCAGGAACTGCAGGACGGCTTCTACGTGAACCTCGGCATCGGCCTGCCGACCCTGGTGGCCAACTTCGTGCCGAAGGACATCGAGGTGTGGCTGCAGAGCGAGAACGGCATGCTCGGCATCGGACCCTTCCCCGACGAGAACGAGGTCGATCCCGACCTCATCAACGCCGGCAAGCAGACCGTGACCACGATTCCCGGCTCCAGCATCTTCGGCAGCCACGACAGCTTCGCGATGATCCGCGGTGGCAAGATCAACCTGTCGATCCTCGGCGCCATGCAGGTCAGCGAGAAGGGCGACCTCGCCAACTGGATGATCCCCGGCAAGATGGTCAAGGGCATGGGCGGCGCGATGGACCTGGTGGCCGGCGTCAAGAGCGTGGTCGTGCTGATGGAGCACGTGGCGAAGAAGAAGGACGGCAGCATCGACCTGAAGATCCTGCCCAGGTGCACCCTGCCGCTGACCGGCGTGGGGGTGGTCGACCGCATCATCACCGACCTGTGCGTGCTCGACGTGACGCCGCACGGGCTGAAGCTCGTCGAGCTGGCGCCCGGCGTGACGCGCGACGAGGTGCAGTCGAAGACCGGCGTGCCGCTGCAGTGACGCGGCCGCGGCGCGGGTCGCCGGGGCAGGTCGCGCGCCGCTTCAGCGCGCCCCCGCGAGCGCGCGCGCGCACTCGGTCACCAGCGGCGGCCCGCCGTAGATGAAGCCGGTGTAGAGCTGCACGAGGTCGGCGCCGGCGTCGAGCTTGGCGCGCGCGTCGTCGCCGCTCATCACGCCGCCCACGCCGACGATCGGGAAGCCTGCGCCGAGCTCGGCGCGCAGGCGGCGGATCACGCGGTTGCTGGCCTCGAACACCGGCGCGCCCGACAGGCCGCCGGCCTCGTCGCCATGCGGCAGGTGCTTCACCGCATCGCGCGCGACGGTGGTGTTGGTGGCGATCACGCCGTCGAGCCCGTGGCGCTTCAAGGCGGCGGCGATCAGCGCGATCTGCGCGTCGTCGAGGTCCGGCGCGATCTTCACGAACAGCGGCACGCGCCGGCGCAGCTTGCGGGCGAGCGACGCGCGGCGCGCGGTCAGCGCCCCGAGCAGCGCGTCGAGCGCCTCGTCGGACTGCAGCGCCCGCAGGTTCTTCGTGTTCGGGCTGGAGACGTTGACCGTCACGTAGTCGGCGTGCGGGTACACGCCGTCGAGGCACGCGAGGTAGTCGTCGGCCGCGCGCTCGATCGGCGTGGCCGCGTTCTTGCCGATGTTCAGACCGACGATGCCGCCGGCCGCGCGAAAGCGCGTCGCGCGCCGCACGCTGGCGACGAAGGCGTAGAGCCCGTCGTTGTTGAAGCCCAGCCGGTTGATGAGCGCGCGCGCCTCGGGCAGGCGGAACATGCGCGGCTTCGGGTTGCCCGGCTGCGCCTTCGGCGTGACCGTGCCCACCTCGATGAAGCCGAAGCCCAGCGCGCCGAGGCCGTCGATGCAGCGCCCGTTCTTGTCGAGCCCCGCGGCCAGGCCGACGCGGTTGGGAAAGCGCAGCCCCGCCAGCGTGACGGGGTCGTCGATCCGCGGCTGCGCCCACAGGCAGCGCGCGGGCGTGTGCTGCAGCCGCGCGATCGCGTCGAGCGTCAGGTCGTGAGCGGTCTCCGGGTCGAGGCCGAACAGGAAAGGGCGTGCCAGCGCGTAGGGGACGAGGGCCATGATGGGACAATCGATGCGGGCGCGATTCTCGCAGCCCGCCTCGCCGCCCGCGGCGCTGCCGCCTCCACCGTCGACCGATCCGCTTCCGCCATGAACCAGGACGAACTCAAGACCCTCGTCGGCCGCGCCGCGCTCGACCACGTGGTGCCCGGCGCGATCGTCGGCGTGGGCACCGGCT
>CAZFET010000121.1:0-7522 GCA_964517545.1 uncultured Burkholderiaceae bacterium | reverse complement strand
GGCTCCACGGTGAACAAGTTCATCGACGCGCTGGCCACCGTCAAGGACCGCATCGCGGGCGCCGTCTCGAGCGCCGAGGCCAGCACCGCGCGGCTGCACGCGCACGGCATCCGCGTGCTCGACGCGAACGAGGTCGAATCGCTGCCGGTCTACATCGACGGCGCCGACGAGATCGACCACCGCGGCTTCATGATCAAGGGCGGCGGCGCCGCGCTCACGCGCGAGAAGATCGTCGCCGACCTGGCCGCGCGCTTCGTGTGCATCGCCGACGAGAGCAAGCTCGTCGAGCGGCTCGGGCGCTTCCCGCTGCCCGTCGAAGTGGTGCCGATGGCGGCGGCGCAGGTGGCACGCCGCTTTCGCGTCGCCTACGGCGGCGAGGCGCAGCGTCGCGACGGCGTCACGACCGACAACGGCCAGTGCATCCTCGACGTGCGCGGCCTCGCCATCGACGACCCGCTCGCGATGGAGGCCGAGGTGAACCAGTGGCCGGGCGTGCTCACCGTCGGGCTGTTCGCGCGGCATCGCGCGGCGCTGTGCCTGCTCGGCACGCCGGCCGGCGTCAGGACCCTGACGTTCTGAACTCGCGCGCCGCGAAGCGCGCCGGGTCGATCGCGTCGGCGAGGTCGGCCTCGACCGGCCAGGCATCGCCGGCGATCTGCGCGGCCAGCCGACGTGCCGCGAGCATCGCCCACGTGATGCCGCGCGAGCCGAGCGCGCCCAGCACGTAGAGGCCGGGCTCGCGCTCGATCATCCGTGGCTGGCGCTGCGGCGCGGCCTGTCGCGCGGGCAGCGCACCGGCCAGCGGCAGGCGGTCGATCGAGACGAGCCGCAAGCCGGTGCGGGCTTCGAGCGAAACGAGGTCCACCGCCGGCCTTGCGCCGGTCAGGCGTTCGAGTCGCGCGAGGTTGGCGTGATGGTCGGCCGCGCGCGGCGCGAGATCGGTGTCGCCGCGCTCGCTGCTGGCGCCGCACAGCACGCCGCCATCGGCGGTGGTCAGGGCGTAGCCCGCGTCGGCGAGCGGCACGCGCGGCGCGCGCAGCTGCGGCGTGCCGGGCGGGATCCACGTGGTCTGGCCGCGCACCGGCACGAGCGGCAGCCGCCACGGCGCGAGCAGGTCGGCGAGCGCGGCGCCGCAGGCGAGCACCACGTTCGTGGCGGACTCGATCACGCGGCCGTCGGCGTCGAGCGCGAGCCAGCGCTCGGCCTCGCGCCGCAGCGCGCACACGCGCGTGCCGCCGCGCCGCCGTGCGGCGGACGCGAGCGACAGCCAGTGCCGCGCCAGCGCGCCCGGCTCGACCCAGCCGCCGGCCGGATAGCACCACGCCGGCGTGGCGAGCGCGATGCCGCTCAGCGCCGACGTCTCGCGCGCCTCGAGCACCGTCAGGTAGTCGGGCGGCAGCGCCTGCTGCGCCAGCAGCGCGCGCATCGCGTCGGCGTCGGCGTGCCGTTCGAGCCGCAGGAAGCCGTCGCGACGGCCCGGCACGCCGGCGGCGATGGCCTCGCCGATCGCCTGCGCGGCATGCAGGGCCGCCGCGCGGCCGAAGCGCGCGTGGCGACCGTCGTCGGCATGGTGCACGCCGTGGAACAGGCCGCCGCGCTGGTTCGACGCACCGCCGGCGGCCACCTCGTCGGCCGCATCGACGACGGTGCAGCCGAGCCCGCGCTCGTGCAGCGCCAGCGCCATCGCGCAGCCGGCCAGGGCCGAGCCGACGATCAACGTGTCGGTGCCCGTCGCCGCGGCGCGGCCCGGCGCCGCGGTGCGTGGCGGCACGCGGGAGGCCGCGCGGCCTGCGAGCTGTGCCACGGTCATCTCGCGCTTGGCGCCGAAGCCCGGCATCCGCTGCACGTCGAAGCCGGCGGCGGCGAGGCCGTCGCGCACCTCGCGCGCCACGCTCCAGGTCGCCGCCGTGGCGCCGGGTGCGGCCAGCCGCGCGAGCGACGCGAACACGGCCGGCTGCCACATGGCCGGATTGCGCGCGGGCGCGAAGCCGTCGAGCATGAAGGCATCGACCGGCGCGACGAGCGCCGGCAGCCAGTCGGCCACGTCGCCGAACGCCAGCAGCAGTTCCACGCGGCCGGCGTCGAAGCCGAGGCGATGCAGGCCGGGCGCCAGCGGCGGCCAGGCCTCGAGCAAGCGAGCGACCAGCTCGGGCCGTTCGCCGGACTCGTGCGCGCGGCGCAGGTCGGCCTGCCGCGCCGGGTGTTTCTCGATCGACACGAACTGCAGACGCTCGCAGCGCGACGGGTCGGCGCGCCACGCGTCCCAGGTGGCGAGGAAGTTGTGGCCGAGGCCGAAGCCGGTCTCGAGCACGACGAAGTTGCGGCGGCCCTGCCAGCGCTGCGGCAGGCGGTTGCCGCGCAGGAACACGTGGCGCGACTGCGCGAACGCGCCGTCGCGCGAGTGATAGACGTCGTCGAAGTCCGGCGCGCGCGGCGCGGCCGGATCGCCGAAGTCGATGCGCGCCGGCTCGACCGGTCGGGTCTTCATGACGGCTCGACGGCTCGCGGCGACGGGCGCGGCCCGGCGTGGCGGGTCGGGCTCACGCGACGGAGCGCAGCCACTGCACCAGGCGGTCGCGTGCGCCGGCGAGGTTGCGGTACTCGAGCACCGCGTCGCTCATCGAGGCCAGCGCGTCGGCCAGCCGGCGGGCGCGGCCGGGCACGACCACGACCTGCGCCAGCGGTTGCAGCTCGACGTGGATGGTGAACACCGCCTGCCGGCGCGCGGGCAGCGGCACGAAGGTCTGCCGCTCGCTGCGGAACCAGCACGCCGCCGCGATCGCACCGGGCGCGCCGTCGGGCGCGGCCGCGTCGGGCCAGGGCTCGCGCTCGACGCGGTCGGGGTGGGCGTGCAGGCGCGGATGGCGCGTGACGGTCCAGACGAAGCGTTCCCAGCGCTCGGGGCCGGCGACCAGCGCCATCAGTCGTTCGCCGGCGGCCAGCAGCAGCGCGTTGTCGGCCACCGGCGCGTGGACCTCGGCGAAGTGTCGTCCGACCTTGTGCTCGGGCGCCCAGTGCGACGGCAGGCACACGGCCAGCCACGGGATGGTCGCGTCGCGCGCGTCGACGATCGCGAAGTCCTCGGCGAAGGCGAGGCTCAGCAAGCCGGGCAGTCGCCATTCGGGCGCGAGCGCGCGCAGGCAGCGCGCCACTTCGTCGCCGAGTCCGAAGCGCCCGGCCGCGCGCTGCTCGACCTCGCCGTAGCGCACAGCCACGCCGAGGGCCGGCGACGATGCGGCGTGGTCGTCGAGCCGGAACTGCGCCGGATGCTCGCGGGCGGCGTGCGTCGCGAGGGCCTGCAACGCCGGCGACGGATCGAAGCCGTCGCGCGCGAGCAGGGCCTGGTGCGCGAAGGCCGACAGCACCGCCAGCTTCTCGCGCTGATGACGCGAGCCGGGCGACAGCGGCGTGAGCTGCCGCGCCCCGGGCGCGAGCCGCCGCAGGCCGGGCTGCATGCGAAAGGGCGCGGTGACGGCGGCGTCGAAGTCGAACGACATGCGCCGATGATGCCGAAAACGACACGGGCGCCCCAGGGGCGCCCGTCGTGCCGCGTCGCGGCCGGCGTCAGACGCGCTTGCGGTACTCGTGCGTGCGCGTGTCGATCTCGACCTTGTCGCCGTTCTCGACGAACAGCGGCACCGAGATCTCGAAGCCGGTGCCCTTGATGCGCGCGGGCTTGACGACCTTCCCCGAGGTGTCGCCCTTGACGGCCGGCTCGGTCTCGATCTCGCGCACCACGGTGGTCGGCAGTTCGACCGAGATCGCCTTGCCCTCGTAGAACACCACCTCGACCGGCATGCCGTCCTCGAGGTAGTGGATGGCGTCGCCCATGTTCTCGGCCTCGACCTCGAACTGGTTGTAGTCGGCGTCCATGAAGACGTACATCGGGTCGGCGAAGTAGGAGTAGGTGCACTCCTTCTTGTCGAGGATGATCTGGTCCATCTTGTCGTCGGCCTTGAAGACGACCTCGGCGCCCGACGCGTTGAGCAGGTTCTTGAGCTTCATGCGGACGGTGGCCGCGTTGCGGCCGCCGCGGCTGTACTCGGTCTTGAGCACGACCATCGGGTCCTTGCCCTGCATGATGACGTTGCCGGCGCGGATTTCCTGTGCGAGTTTCATGGTGCTTCCGTGTGCTGGGAGTGCCCGGCGTCGATGGCGTCCCGGTGGGGTCTTCGAGGGGGTCGACGCGATGAGGAAGGCCCGGGCGCCTCGGGAAAAACGCGAATTCTACCGTTTCGACGCGACGAAGCGAAGGAGCGCGGTGCCGAGGTCGTCCTGCGCGGCCAGGCGGTCGCGCCAGCTCGCCGCCAGCGCGCGCCATGCCGCCGCGTCGGGCCAGCGTGCGGGCCACGGCGCGGCGCCGATCCAGCCGCGCCACAGCGCGCGCACGTCGGACGCGAGCGCCTCCGGCGCGCCGTCGAGCAGGTGAGCGAGCCACGCGTCGAGCTTGCGTTCGTGCGCCCGGTCGTGCTGCGGGTAGATGTCCCACAGCATCGGCGCGCCGGCCCACGCGGCGCGCACGAAGGAGTCTTCGCCGCGCACCACGTTGAAGTCGCAGCTCCACAGCAGCCGGTCGAACTCCGGCTGCGGCATGAACCCGAGCCGATGGACGCGCAAGGCGCCGCGCTCGGCGGCGCCGTCCAGCCAGGAGTCGACGATCGCCTGCGCGTGGCCCGGCGTGGCGAGCAGCAGCGCCGGACCGAGCACGCCGCCGGCGAGGTCGTCGAGCAGCCGGGGCGCGCGCTCGTTGCGGTAGCAGAACAGGCTGACGAGGCGCTCGCCCGCGCGCGCCTCGATGCCGTGCGCTGCCCGCCACGCGTCGCGCTCGAATGCGGCCCGCGCCTCGAGCAGCGCGGGCTCGCGGATCAGTCCGCCGCTGCGTGCGCCGGCACCGGGAAACCAGAACCACTTGACGAGGCCGCGGCCCGGACCCGCCAGCTGCGGCGACGGCAGGCCGTGGCTCGCCTCGGCGTACGGCTCGGCGCTCAGGTCCTCGAGGTTGATCCACAGCGGCGGCCGTTCGCGCGCCGCCATGCGTGCGACGAAGGCCGCGGGCGGGTCGCAGCCGAAGGCCTCGATCACGACGTCCTGCGGCTCGAGCGCGGCCGGCCGCTCGACCTGCCACGGCACCACGTCCACGCGCTCGGCCCCGCGCGGCGCCATCCACGTCAGCGGCTGCGGGTCGTCGATCCACAGCCGCACGGACTCGCCGCGCGCCGCCAGGTCGGCGGCAAGCCTCCAGCACACGCCGGCGTCGCCCCAGTTGTCGACGACGCGGCAGAACAGATCCCAGCGCATGGCGCCGATTATCGAAGCGGCACAATTCGCGCCGATGAACGAGCCGCCCGCGCCTGCGAACGAACGCGACCCGCAGGAGGTCACCGCCGACGCGCGCCGCGAGAAGCTGCTGGCCGAGGTCGCGGCGCTGCCGAGCCTGCCGGGCGTGTACCGCTACTACGACGCGGCCGGCGGCGTGCTCTACGTGGGCAAGGCGCGCAACCTGAAGAAGCGCGTGTCGAGCTACTTCCACAAGGACCACGGCGGCACGCGCATCGGGCACATGGTGAGCCGCATCGCGCGGCTGGAGACCACGGTCGTGCGCAGCGAAGCCGAGGCGCTGCTGCTCGAGAACAACCTCATCAAGACGCTCGACCCGCGGTTCAACATCCTGTTCCGCGACGACAAGAGCTACCCGTACCTCAAGCTCGTGAGCCACGAGTTCCCGCGCGTCGCGTACTACCGCGGCAGCGTCGATCGCCGGCATCGCTACTTCGGCCCGTATCCCGGTGCGTGGGCGGTGAAGGAGTCGATCCAGCTCATCCAGAAGGTGTTCCGTCTGCGCACCTGCGAGGACACCGTGTTCGCGCACCGCGCGCGGCCGTGCCTGCTGTACCAGATCCGCCGCTGCTCCGGGCCGTGCGTGGGCCTGATCCCGCGCGAGGACTACGCGCGCGACGTGGAGCACACGGTGCGCTTCCTGGAAGGCGACACCGATGCGGTGATGCAGGCGCTGCAGCAGCGCATGCTGGCGCACTCCGAGGCGCTCGAGTTCGAGAAGGCGGCGGCGATCCGCGACCAGATCGGCGCGCTGTCGCGCGTGCTGCACCAGCAGGCGGTCGAGGCCAGCAGCGCGACCGGCGTGGACAAGGACGCCGACATCCTGGCCGTGCGCGTGCAAGGCGGCCGCGCCTGCGTGAACCTCGCGATGGTGCGCGGCAGCCGGCATCTCGGCGACCGGGCGTACTTCCCCGCGCACGTGGAGGACGCCACGTCGCTGGGCGGCGAGCCCGACGACGATGCGCGCCGCGAATCGTCACCGGAGCAGCAGGTGCTCGAGGCCTTCATCGCGCAGCACTATCTCGAAGGCGGCGTGCCGCCGCTGCTGGTCACGAGTCTGCCGGTCGATCGCGCGCTGATCGAGGCGCTGTCGGTGCAGTCGGGCATCAAAGTGACGGCGGTCCACCAACCACGCGAGCAGCGCCGCGTGTGGCTCGACATGTGCATCAAGGGCGCCGAGCTGTCCTTGGCGCGGCTGCTGGCGGAGGAGGGCTCGCAGCGCGAGCGCACGCGAGCGCTGGCCGAGGCGCTCGACCTCGACACGGCGGACCTCGACACCTTCCGTATCGAGTGTTTCGACGTCAGCCACACGGCCGGCGAGTCGACGCAGGCATCGTGCGTGGTCTACGAGAACCACCGCATGAAGAGCGCCGACTACCGCCGCTTCAACGTCGAGGGCATCACGCCAGGCGACGATTACGCGGCGATGCGCCAGGTGCTGATGCGGCGCTACGCGAAGCTCGCGGAAGGCGCGCGCGAAGGGCATGCGCGGCTGCCGGACCTGGTGCTGGTCGACGGCGGCCGCGGGCAGGTGGCGGTGGCGCGCGAGGTGTTCGGCGAGCTGGGCCTCGACCTGTCGCTGATCGTCGGCGTCGAGAAGGGCGAGGGCCGCAAGGTCGGGCTCGAGGAACTGGTGTTCGCCGACGGTCGGCCGAAGCTCGCGCTCGGCCACGACTCGGCGGCGCTGATGCTGGTGGCGCAGATCCGCGACGAAGCGCATCGCTTCGCGATCACCGGCATGCGCGGGCGGCGTGCCAAAGTTCGCACCGGCGGCAGCCGGCTGGAAGACGTGGCTGGCGTCGGCCCGAAGAAGCGTGCCAAGCTGCTGCAGCGCTTCGGCGGCGTGCGCGGCGTGAGTGCCGCGAGCGTCGAGGACCTGGCCTCGGTGGACGGCATATCGAGGGAACTGGCGGAGGAGATCTATCGTGCGCTTCACTGAACACCATCGCCCGCTGCGCGCGCTGTCGTGCGTGGCCGTCGCCGCCGTGCTCGCGGCCTGCGCGCCCACGCGCACGCCGGCACCCGTGCCCGAGCCGACGGCGCCGCCGGTGGCGCGGCCGTCGCCATCGGCCGTGCCGGCGCCGTCGACCGCTCGCAACTGGGACCAGATGCGCCGCCAGATGGCCGAGCGCATGGTGGCCGCCAACCCGGACATGACGTACATGGGCAAGGTGCCCGAGCCGCT
>CAZFET010000120.1:0-9876 GCA_964517545.1 uncultured Burkholderiaceae bacterium | reverse complement strand
AACGGCCGCATCTGGTTCTGGTCGGTGTTCCCGGGAGAGCACACGGCTGCCGCCCAGGCCCCCGTCCGCATGTCGCATCGCCTGCACGGCAAGGTCGATCCGCACCACGGCGTCTGGCGCGACATCGCCACGATCGCGAGGCAACCTCTCGACAGCCTGAACTTCATCGCCGCACGGCAGCTGCCGGTGTGGTTCATGAAGGAGATGCAGTTCCAGCTCATCAAAGAGGCGCAGCTGCAGATGATCTGCGAGCCGACGCCCAATCCCGACAGCCGCATCACGCTGTCGGATCGACGCGATCCCCTCGGTATCCCGCGCGTGCGCGTCGACTGGCGGCTCGACGAGCAGGTCAAGTACACGTTCGACCGGTCGCTCGAGATCCTTGCCGATGAACTGCGCACGGCCGGCGTGGCCGACGTCACGCTCGACCCGCCGCTGCAGGGGCGAGACTGGCCGAGATCACTCGAAGGCACGTGGCACCACATGGGCACGACGCGCATGCATGACTCGCCTCGTCAAGGGGTGGTCGACCGCGACTGCCGAATTCACGGCATGTCGAACATGTACGTGGCGGGCAGTTCGGTGTTTCCGACGGCCGGCGCCAACTTCCCGACCTTCACGCTGGTGGCGCTCAGCCTGCGCCTGGCCGACCACCTGGCGGGACGCCTGCAGAGGCAGGGCGCCACCGTTCGCCCGCACGGCGTTCCCCTGAACGAGCCCACGATGGAGCTGTCGGCGTGAGCGGTACCGTCGTCTTCGTCGAGCGTCACATCAATCACTTCCGTGTGCCCTTCTACGAGGGCCTGCGGAACGCCCTGGCGCGCGATGGCGTGCGCGTGCGGGTGCTGACCGGCGAAAGCACGCCCGCCGAGATCGCCAAGGGCGATCGCGCGACGTTGCCATGGGCCGAGAAGATCCAGACACGTTTCTTCTTCGGCGACCGCATCTGCTGGGCGCCGATCCGGGCGGGTCTCGGCCGCGGCGACTTGCTCGTCGTCGAGCAAGCCAACCGCAACATCTACAACCTCTGGGAACTGCACCGCCCGCGTACGCACGCGGTGGCATTCTGGGGCCACGGCCGCAACATGCAGTCCGACCGCCCCGACGGGTTCAAGGAGCGCTTCAAGCGGCGCATTGCGGTGAAGCCGGACTGGTGGTTCGCGTACACCGAAGGCACCCGCCGCTTCCTGACCGGCCTCGGGTATCCGGCCGATCGCGTGACGGTGTTCAACAATGCGATCGACACCACCGGCATGTTGCGCGACTTGGCGGGGCTGACACCGGAGGAGATCGCCCGGCGCCGCCGCGAGATCGGTCTGAAGGACGGCCCGGTCGGACTGTTCCTCGGATCGCTCTACGGAGACAAGGGGCTCGATTTCTGCATGAACGCCGCGCTTCGCGTCCGCAGCCGCGTGCCGGGCTTCCAGTGGCTGATCATCGGCGACGGTCCTGACTGCGAGCATTTCGCTCCCATGGCGCGAGAGCACGGCTGGGTGCACCGGGCGGGCGCGCGGACCGGACGCGATAAGGTACTGGACGCGCAACTCGCAGGGGTGCTGATGATCCCGGGCGCGATTGGGCTGGTCGCGCTCGACTCGCTGGTGCTCGGGCTTCCGATCGTCACGGTGCGTGGCAACAAGCACGGCCCCGAAGTCGAGTACCTCGATGAAGGGGTCGACTTCCTCGCGACGGAGCCCCTCGTCGACCGCTACGTCGAGGCCGTGTCCGGGCTCCTGCTCGACCGGTCGCGCCTGGCCGCGATGCAGTCGCACTGCCGTGGCAGATCGGGCATGTATTCGATCGAAGCAATGGTCGAGCGAGTGCGCCAAGGCGTGCTGCAGGCAATGCGCCTCGGGCACGGCCCGGTCGGGCGGCCGGTGCCTCGTGCGGCCGGGACCGGGGCGCCAGAGTGATCTTCACGACGTCGTGGGACGACGGGCATCCGCTGGATCTGCGTCTGGCCGAACTGCTGCGTGAGCGCGGTTTCACGGGTACGTTCTATGTCCCGATTCGCAACCGCGAGGGCCTGCCCGTACTGCCACCGTCGGGCATCCGCACGCTCGACGCTGCCGGCGAGGTGGCATCCCACACGCGTGACCACTGCTACCTGACGACCGTCGACGACGACACGGCCCGGCGCCAGATCCGCGAAGGGCGCAGCGAACTCGAGCAGATCGTCGGCCATGCCGTCGGCGGCTTTGCCTACCCGGGGGGCGCGTTCAGGCCCGTTCACCGTGCCATGGTGGAGTCCGAGTCCTTCGACTACGCGCGCACGACGGTCAATCTGCGCATCGATGCGGGGCATGACCGACTTGCCATGCCGACGACCCTGCAGTTGTACCCGCATCGGCGCGGCGTGTATCTGCGCAACTGGTTGCGCCGCGGTTCGGTGTGGCAGCGTGCCGCGCTGGCCTTGCGCGGCGCATCGGCACCGGACCTCGGCGCCTTGCTGCGTGCCAGCCTTCTGCATGCGAAGACCGAGCGCGGCGTGTTTCATCTCTGGGGTCATTCGTGGGAGCTCGATGCTTTCGGCGGCTGGAAGCTGCTCGACGAGTTCCTGCGCTTCGCAGCCGACCACGTGCCGCCTCGCTCCCGTGTGGTCAATCGAGAGCTGGTGGCGCCGGCATGAAGATCGTCCACGCCAACACGCAGCCCTACGGGGGTGCATGCGTCGTGGCGCGGCGCCTGCATCTCGCCATGCGGGCGCGCGGCGTGGACTCGCACCTTCTCACTCGTTTCGGCTCCGCCAAGGACCGCACGCCGGCGTACGCCTATCTCGACAGCGCGCGGCTGTTCACGTTCCTCAAGCAGCAGCCGCCGCAGTCGCTGCTGTACAGGCTGGCACGCTATGCGCAGGAACGGCGTACGCATCCGAATCTCCTCAACCGGCCGGCCGGGCACGAGATCTTCTCGACGATGCCGGCGGCGGGTGCGGCCTTGACACATCCGCTGCTCGACGCCGCAGACGTCATTCACCTGCACTGGATCAATCACTTCGTCGACTCGCGAGAGTTCTTCCGTCGCTACCGTGGCAAGCGCTTTGTCTGGACGCTGCACGACATGAACCCGCTGACCGGCGGCTGTCATCACGCCGACGGTTGCACGCGCTTCGAAGTGGACTGCCGCCCGTGCCCGCAGCTGGCCGGTACCATCGACGAAAGCTATGCGGCCAAGGCGCTCGCCTACAAGGCCGAAGCACTGAGCGCGGTGCCGGACGATGCCCTGACGATCGTCTCGCCGTCGCGCTGGCTGCTGGATCTCTCGGGCCGCAGCGTCTTGCTGCGGCGCTTCCGGCACGAGCTGATCGACAACCCGAGCTTTGCTGTCGAGCCACCCGTCGAAGACATCGTTGCGTTGCGCACGTCGCTCGGACTGCCGCCACACCGGCGCATCGTGCTCTTCGTATCCGACAACCTGCGCAATCCGCGCAAGGGTCTGGGGCTGCTGTTCGAGGCGGTCCTGGCGTCGGGCCGTGCCCACGAGATGCACCTCGTGGGTGTCGGCAATGCCAACGAGGCGCCGGAGGGTGTGTCGACGACCTGGACCGGCACGATCGCCGACCCGAACCTCCTGGCGCGCTACTACCGTGCCGCCGACGTTTTCGCGACGCCGTCGCTCGCCGAGAACGCTCCGCTCGTGGTGATCGAGGCGTTGAGTTGTGGTACGCCCGTCTTGGCCTCGGCCGTCGGAGGAATCCCGGAACTGCTTGACTCCGACGCAGGCCGTCTCGTGCCGCAACGGACCGTTGCCGCGTGGTCCGAGGCGCTTTGCGAGGTGCTTTTCGAGCGACGGTTCGAGCGTTCCGCCATCGCGGAACGAGCATCCCGTCGGTTCGGCGTCTCCGGCATCGCCGAGCGCTACCTGAATCTCTATCGCGAGCTGCTCGGCGAGCAGCGCGCGGCTGCCTGACTCCGGAAGGAACTCCCATGCGCATTGCGATCGTCGGACCGTTCGATGGCCCCACGCTGTCGGGCTTGTTCGACTTCCAGCACTCGAGCGAGAAGTTGCCGCCGGGCTACGGCGGTGCGCCGCTGATGTCGGTGCTCGCACGAGCCCTGGTCGACCGCGGCCGTGAGGTCGCCGCCCTCACGGCCGACGACACACTGGTGCTCGAGGCGTCGGAACCCTATCGCGTGTATCGCGCCTAGGGATTGTCCGCGTACTTCTGCCCGGGTCGAGTGCACTCGTTCCGGCCATCGTCCTGGCACCGCGGTCGGGCGCTCGACATGTTCGCGTACGAACGTCGATTCCTGACGCAGGCCATTCGGGCGTTCGGGCCCGAGGTCATTCACGCTCACTGGACCTACGAGTTCACATGGGCGGCGCTCGACAGCGGATTCCCGGTACTGGCCACCTCGCATGACTCGCCATGGAAGGTGTTGCGATTCATGCCGAATCCGTACCGCGCGGTGCGATACGCGATGGCACGACGGGTGATCGCAAGATGCCAGTCCCTGACGGCCGTGTCGACCGATCTCGCAAACGACATTGCCGCGTTCACGCGAGCGCCGATCACCGTCATTCCGAATCCGATCTCCAAGGAGATCATGGCGGCCGACGGTTGCAGCGCGGACGCCTTCGCGAGCCGTACGCTGGTGATGGTGCTCAACGGCTGGACGAGCCTGAAGAATGGGACGTCGGCGTTGCGCGGATTTCAGCGCGCGCGCGAGATCGACCCGAACCTTCGTCTGGTGTGCTTCGGAAAGGACTGGGAGGCCGGAGGGCTGGCGCAGCAGTGGGCCGAGCGCAAAGGCCTGGCTGCGGGGGTCGAGTTCCGCGGGTCGGTGCCGCACCGCACGATCCTCGAGCAGATGCAGCGCAGCGCCGCACTGCTGCACCCGTCGCGGTGGGAAGCCTGCTGCATGGCCATTGCCGAGGCCATGAGCGTGGGGTTGCCGGTGATCGGTGGCGAGAAGACGGACGGCGTGCCGTGGCAACTCGACGGCGGCAAGGCGGGCGTCCTGGTCGACGTGATGGACCCGGCCGACATCGCCAGCGGCATCGCGTCGATCACGGGCGGGGGGTCGGGCGGGCGGCGTGGGGCGGCGGCGGGGCGCGCGCGCGCACGCGAGCTGTTCTCGGTGGATCACGTGGTCGACCGCTACGTCTCGATGTACGAGCGCACACGCTCGGCACAACCCGCGGCGCAGCGTGGCACCGTCACGATGCGCGCCGTGTGAACCGCCTCGCTGCCGCTCAGCTCGGCAACGGGTAGGCCGGCGCCCGGCCGCTGGGCTTGCGGATCACGTAGTCGAGATCCGTGTAGTCGGATCGCAGCCGCCCGAAGCTGGCCGCACCGACCGTCCGCAGTACGGCGTGGAACAGGGCACCCGAGTTGTCGACGTGGGATGCGCGTCCGAACTCGGCCTCGATCTGCAGGCCGTGCCGATCGCAGAACCGATGCATGCCACGGCTCGACACGACCGCACCGTAGTAGGTCGGGTAGGGCACGTGGCCGGGCGTGCCCGCATCCCTCACGCCGCAGTACCAACGGTAGTACAACACGTGGAACCAGTGCGGCGTGCTGCGCGTGATGAATCCCTTGACCGACTCCCGATCGGGTAGCTTGAGGATCATCAGGCCGCCGGGACGCAGCCAGCGGACGAAGTTTCGCATCACCAGGTCGGGGTCCTGCACGTGCTCGAGCACGAAGGCGCTGTAGATCACATCGAAGCTGGCCTCGGGCAACCGCACGGTGTGCAGGTCGCCGACGACGGCCTCCTGAAGGTCATGCTGCACGCGCAGGCGTATCTCCATGGCGGCCGGATCGATGTCGACGCCGGTCAGATGGACGTCGAGGCCGGACAAGTCGCACCACCAGCGCTGACCGCAGCCGGCCTCGAGGACGCGCAACCCCGGCTTGGCGGCCGCCTCGTCGCGAAGGACCTTTTCGAGGAAGCAGTGCTCCTCGTCGTAGGAATGGAACAGCGAAACCGGTGCGCTCGTGTCGTCCATGGCCTCCCTCCAATGGTCGCTGCGGTTCCTGCGGAGCGATGGCGCCGGCTGCGCGGCGATCGCTCCGTGGGACAACGATTGTGGGAAGTGCGGCCGAGTGCCGCAAGGGCGCGCGCGGCTTGAAGTTAGGGGGGCGGCGGACTCTCCCCGCCCCGCCTCAGCCCGCCTTGACCGTCAGCTCGTCGATCAGCGCCTTGGTCTGGCGGATGTTGGCGCGGCTGGACGCGCCGAAGACGATCGACTCGATGCGCGGCTGGCGGCACACGTACTCGATCGCCTCGCGCGGCGACAGCGCGCCCGAGGCCAGCACCGACATCGCGATCGGCCGGAAGCGGCGCGTGGCGATGGTCTTCTCGTACAGCTCGATGCCGCCGCACATGCGAAAGCCGATCTTGTTGATGTTGGAGCAGACGATCGGGTTGTCGATCTTCAGCTCGTCGAGCACGTCCAGCAGGCGCGGCGTGTTCATCGTGATGAAGCCCGGTTCGGCGCCGTAGCGCTCGCGCACGTGGTCGGCGAAGAAGCGGAACGCGTCCTTCATGCCCAGCCCGAGCAGCAGGTCGGTGATGACGTTCTGGATGAAGATGACCGGCGTCGACAGGCCGTGGAACATCTTCATCTCGGCGTCGATGAGCAGTCCCATGATGGCCTTGGCGTCCTTGTTGGCCAGCGCCACGCCGCCCTTCATCATCGCGCCGAGCGCGCCGTCCTCGGGCAGGAACTTGCGCAGCGCGTCGACCATGCCGTGCTCCGTCACCGCGTTGGCGTACTTGTGGGCGTACGGCATGCACGGGTAGAAGACGTAGTCGGGGTACTTGTCGCGGTTGGCGCGAAAGTACTCGGCGATCTCGGCCACGCGGTCGTGCGTGGTGCACATGAAGGTGCGGATGCCTTCCTGGTACGCGGCATCGAGCACGTCGATGACGGCCTGCAGGTCCTGGAAGCGCATCGCCTGCGCGCGCGCCTTCTCCTCCGACATGTGGTTGACGCCGAAGAACTGGTTGTCGCCGAAGAGCACTCGATCCATTGCGGTTCCTGAAGTCGTGTCGATCGCGCGCGGCGTCAGCCGCCGAACAGGCGCGCCCAGAAGCCGCGCGGCCGTGCGGCCGGCGCCGCCGCCACCGAGCCGGGCGTCTCGCCGCGCTGCTGCGCGAGGATCATGGCCACCACGCGGTCGGCCTCGAGCGCCGAGCGGAACGTGTTCTGCCCGTCGAGGCGCTTGCGCTCGATGCTCTGCACGAAGTAGTCGATCTGCGCCGAGTACTCCTCGCCGCGCAGGTAGTACCAGACCTCCTCGGTGAGGTCGGTCGTGTAGCGCACGGTCCAGCCCTTGCCGACGCCGGGCAGCGCGGGGCTCGGCTCGCGCAGGTAGATCTGGCACTCCTGCCGATCGGCGGTGACGCGACCGTTGCGGCCCCAGACGGACACCTTGGTCGACATCTTGCGAAAGCTCTCGTCGCTCCAGTTCACCGCCACCTGACCCGACGCGCCGTTGGCGTAGTGCAGGCTGCAGTACACCTCGTCGTCGACGTCGCGCGAGAACACGCTGTTCAGCACCACGCCGCTGACCTTCTGCGGCGGGCCGACGATGAAGTTCACCGCGTCGATCGCGTGGCAGGCGTAGTCGTACAGCGCCCCGCCGCCTTCGGACTTGGCCGAGCGCCAGGTGCCGCCCTTGGCCCGCAGCACCACGGGCCCGTAGGCCTCGACCCGCACGTGGTGGATCTCGCCGAGCGCCCCGGAGCGCACCACGCGCGCGGCCTCCTGGAACGCGCCGACGAAGCGGTAGTGGTAGCCGACCTGGTTGACCAGGCCCTTGCTCTCGGCCAGCGCGACGAGGCGCTCGCCGTCGGCCACGTCGAGCACGAACGGCTTCTCGCAGAAGACGTGCAGGCCGCGGTTCAGCGCCTTCTCGACCATGGCCGCGTGCAGCTTCGACGGCGTGGACACCACGACCGCGTCGAGCGGCTCCTCGGCCAGCATGCGGTCGAGGTCCGAGTAGCACTTCAGCCCGGTGTACTTGGTGAGCACGTCGGTGAGGTACGCGGTGGTGTCGCACGCGGCGACCACTTTCACGCGCGGATGCGCGTTGACGATCGCATGGTGCGACAGGCCCATCTTGCCCAGGCCGATCATTCCTACCCGAATCACAGGATCTCCCGTTGGTGTGTGCAGGGCCGTCGCGGCGCGCGGCCGGAACAGGCCGCCGCCCTCAGCGTGGCGCGGCCGAGCGGCGCAGGAAGCGCAAGGTGAACAGGCCCTCGAGCACCGCCTCGACCACGTAGACCAGCGACCACCAGTAGCGCCGCGCGCGCAGCTTCGGCTGGATGATCAGGCGGAACAGCCACTCGAGACCCAGCGCGCGCAGCACGGGCGGCGCCCACGGCACTGCGCCGGCGTGGTAGTCGAAGGCCGCGCCCACGCCCACCATCCACGGCGCCTTCACGCGCTGCAGGTGCTGCTGGATCCAGCGCTCCTGCTTCACGAGGCCGAGCCCGACCCACACGATGTCGGGGCGCGCCGCGTTGATCATGTCGACGACCTGGCGGTCCTCCTCGTCGCTCAACTCCTTGAACGGCGGGCAGTAGGTGCCGCAGACCACGAGATCGGGGTACTGCGCCTTCAGGCGCCGCGCCATCTCGTCGGCGACACCTTCCTTGCCGCCGTAGAAGAAGTGGCGCCAGCCGCGCTTCTGGCCGAAGTCCGACGCCTCGAGCTGCAGCACGGGGCCGTTGAAGCGCTCGATGCGATGCCCCCACGCCCAGCCGGCGACGATGACGCCGACGCCGTCGCACAGCGAGAAGTCGGCGTTGCGGATGTGGTGCCCGTGCTGCGCGTCGCGCAGCCCGTGGTACATGGACTCGGTGTTGGTGATCGAGATGTAGTGGCCGGGCTCGCGCCTGCGGATCGCCTCGTCCATCGCGTCGAGGATCTCGGCGGGTGCCGCGAGGCTGATGGGCAGTCCCATGATCGAGGCTTGCGGGTGCTGTCGCATCTTCGGGTACGGGTGGCAAGCGGGGAGCGGGAGGCCAGTCTGACGGTGCGGGGTCCCGCGGGTTGGCCGGGCCTTGCGGTCACGGCGTCGTGTGACGGGGATCCACCCTGCACGTCGAGCTTCCGTGTCGGTGCGGGGGGAGTCTATCGGCGGCCAGTGGCTGGGCAATCCTCCATGCGGGGTGTCGGGGACATCGACAGGCGGCTCCGACGGCCGGTGCCCGACGCAACTCCGCGGCACTGCGCGGAGTTGCTTCAAGTTGTGAGGAGTGCTTTTCCTCCAGCGTGGAGCAAGGGCGTGGACATCCCTCGTATTAGGGGTGAATGTATCCGGATGAATCGTAACAGCGCCGCTGCGCTGACTACATCTGGCAGCGCGGCACGCGACGAGGCTGCCGGTCATCGCGCCCATGCGATCGCCCCGTCTCGACGGACGGTTGCGGCCGGGGCCATGTCGACGGCATCCGGCCGCCTCGCCGAACGCGCTTCAAGAGACGGTGCCCTTGGTGTTCCGCATTGGGTATCTTCATGCTCGTCTCCATTTCTGTCCCTCGTCTTCGCTTGCTCTCGCTTTCGCTGTTGTGTGCCGCCGTGGCTGCCGCCTGCGGTGGTGGATCGGGTGACCCCGCGGCGCAGGCCGGTGCGCCTGCGGGTGTCGGTTCGCCGGGCGGATCCGGCGACGGCAAGAACGTCGTGCCGAACGTCACCTGGGTCGAGTGCGCCAACGAGCACGAGGTGTGCTCCTTCGCCGATACGCGTGCTGTCCGTTACGGCACGGCGTCGCGGAACGTCGAGCGGGTGATGGCTGGCGGATTCATCTGCAACAACGGGACGTTCGGCGACCCGGACCCCGGCGCGGACAAGGCCTGCTGGTACTCGGAGCAGCGCTCATCAGCCGGCGCTCCGGCACCTGCTCCCGTGTCATCG
>CAZFET010000119.1:5688-9916 GCA_964517545.1 uncultured Burkholderiaceae bacterium | reverse complement strand
GAGCAGCGCGTTCTTCGCGTCGGTCCAGGCGGCCTGCCGGAACGGCTCGCCCGGCGCGAGCTTCCAGTCGGCACGCAGGCGCTCGACCAGCGCGCGCGCGTCGGCGTCGCCCGCGTTCACGGCGTCCTGCAGCTCGCCCTGCGGCTCGATCGTCACGCGGTCGATGCGCGCGCGCGGGCCGGGGTCGACCGTCACGCGCACCGTCGCGCCGTCGCGCCGTGCGCGCACGGTCGGCGTGAACCAGCCTTCGGTCTCGAGCAGCGAGCGGGCCTGGGCAGGGGCGAGGGCGACGAGCCGGTCGAGCTCGGCCGAGGTGAGCGCGTCGGCGCCGCTGCTGTCGCGAAAGCGCGCGAGGTCGAGCCAGCGTTCGAGCAGCGCGCGCGCATCGTCGGGCGCTTCGATGACGAGCGAGTAGGCCGCCACGTCGGGGTTCGCGTCGACCGGCGCGGACGGCGCGGGCGTCGAGGCTTCGGCCGCGGGGCGCTGCGGCAGCAGCGAGCAGCCCGCGCAGACCAGCGCCGCCAGCACGCCGGCGGCGGCGCGTCGCATCACTTCGACAGCTGACGCATCGCCCCCTCGAGCCCGGCCAGGGTGAGCGGGAACATGCGCTGGTTCATGAGCTGCTGGATGATCGAGATGCTCTGGCGGTACTGCCACACGCCCTGCGGCTCGGGGTTGATCCACACGTACTTCGGGAAGGCGTTGGTGAGCCGCTGCAGCCACTCGGCGCCGGGCTCCTCGTTGTTGTACTCGACGCTGCCGCCGGGCTGCAGGATCTCGTACGGGCTCATGGTCGCGTCGCCGACGAAGACCAGCTTGTAGTCCTTGTTGTACTTGCGGATCACGTCCCAGGTGGGGAACTTCTCGCTGAAGCGGCGGCGGTTGTTCTTCCACATGAAGTCGTAGACGCAGTTGTGGAAGTAGTAGAACTCGAGGTGCTTGAACTCGCTCTTGGCGGCGCTGAACAGCTCCTCGACGCGGTGGATGTGCTCGTCCATCGTGCCGCCCACGTCCATCAGCAGCAGCACCTTCACCTTGTTGTGCCGCTCCGGGACCATCTTGATGTCCAGCAGGCCGGCGTTGGCGGCGGTCGAGTGGATGGTGTCGTCGAGGTCGAGTTCGAGGTCGGAGCCCTCGCGCGCGAAGCGCCGCAGCCGGCGCAGCGCGACCTTGATGTTGCGCGTGCCGAGCTCGAGCGAGTCGTCGTAGTCCTTGTACGCGCGCTGGTCCCACACCTTCACCGCGCTCTTGTTGCGCCCGCCGGCCTGGCCGATGCGGATGCCCTGCGGGTTGTAGCCGTAGGCGCCGAAGGGCGAGGTGCCGCCGGTGCCGATCATCCGGTTGCCGCCCTCGTGGCGCTCCTTCTGCTGCTCGAAGCGCTTCTTCAGCTCCTGCATGAGCTCGTCCCAGCCCATCGTCTCGATCTTCGCCTTCTCCTCGGGCGACAGTTCGAGTTCGAGCGTCTTGCGCAGCCATTCGAGCGGCACGTCCTGCGTGAAGTCGGTGAGCAGCTCGACGCCCTTGAAGTACGCGGCGAACGCGCGATCGAACTTGTCGAACAGCGCCTCGTCCTTCACGAGCGACGTGCGCGCGAGGTAGTAGAACTCGTCAACCGAAGGCGCGATCACGCCGGCCTGGATCGCCTCGAGCAGGGTCAGGTACTCCTTGACCGACACCGGCAGCTTGGCGGCGCGCAGGGTGTAGAAGAAGTCGATCAGCATGGCGGCGCCCTCGTACGGGTGCCGTGGAGTATCGGCCAAAACCGCGGCGTCGTTGCCGGCCCGCGCGCTGCGGTCCGCGCGGCGTGCCGTGCCGTGGCGCTATCCCCCTTCGGCGTGATCGGGCAACGCCAGTCCGCTCGTAGACTGCGCGCCCATGCCCGCCGACGCCGCGACCCTTTCGCCGATGCTCTGGCTGGTCGCGTTCCAGCTCGGGCTGTACGCGATCGGCTGGGTGGTGTGCGCCGCGCTGCTCGGCGAGGATCGCGGCGCGGTCGCGCACTGGGGCGTGTTCCTGCTGCTGCTGGGCGTCGGACTGCTGCTGGCCGGCGCGCGCGGCGAGCCGCGCGCCTGGGGCCTGTACAACGCCGTCAACGTGATCACCTTGATCGGTTTCGCGGTCATGCGGCGCGGCACCGAGCGCTTCGTGCGCGCACCGGCCAGCGACGTCGAGCAGGCCGTGATGCTCGCGCTGGTGGGCGGGGCGATCGCGCTGCTCGGGCCGGGCGAGCGCGAGGCCTCGCTGCGCATCGTGCTCGCCTATGCGGGCCAGGGCTACATCGTGCTGCGCACGATGATGGCGGTGCGCGCGCCGCTGCGCGCCGAGTTCGGGCGCGCGGCGTTCGCCGCCATCGTGGTGCCGGGGGTCGTGATCGCGCTGCTGCTGGTCACCCTGGCGCTGCGCCAGGCGCTCGACCTCGCGCATCCGCAGGAGATGCAGCGCAACACCGCGGCCAACCAGGGGCTGATGTACGTCTATCTCAGCGGCGTGGCGCTGTTCAACTTCGGCTTCATGGTCATGCTGACGCAGCGCCTGGTCGTGAAGCTGCGCCGCGCGTCGCGCCGCGATTCGCTGACCGGCCTGCTCAACCGCGGCGCCATCGACGACGAACTGCACCGGCTGTGGGAGCTGCATCGTCGCGGCGGCGAGCCGTTCGCGCTGCTGCTGCTGGACATCGACCACTTCAAGCGCGTAAACGACACCTACGGCCACGCGGCCGGCGACCGCGTGCTCGCGCAGGTGGCCGGGCTGCTGGCGCGCCACGCGCGGCAGATCGACATGGTCGGCCGCTACGGCGGCGAGGAGTTCCTGATCGCGATTCCGCACGCCGACGCGGCCGGCGCCGCGCAGGCCGCCGAGCGGCTGCGGCAGGTCATCGAGCAGCAGACGGTGCAGGCGCGTGGCGTCGACCTGCGCGTCACCGCGTCGATCGGCGTCGCGGTGGTGCAGCCGTCGGATGCCGGCATCGACGTCGCGCTGGCGCGTGCCGATCGCGCGCTCTACCGCGCCAAGGACGAGGGCCGCAACCGCGTGGTGCCGGCCGACGTGCCGAGGCGCGACGCGCCCCGCGCCGTCGCCTGAGCGCGCCCGGCGTCGCGGCCGCGGCTCAGCGCCGACGCGCGCGCGAGCGCTGCGGCGCGCCCGGACCGTGCCGGCGCAGCCAGCCGAAGAACTCGCCGTACCAGCGCTCCGAGTTGCGCGGCTTGAGGATCCAGTGGTTCTCGTCGGGGAACCACACCAGCCGCGCCGGCACGCCGCGCGCCTTGAGGGTGTTGTAGTACGCCAGGCCCTGCGCATCGGGCACGCGGTAGTCGAGCGCGCCGTGGATCACCAGCGTCGGCGTGCGCATCGCGCCGGCGAAGGCGTGCGGACTCTGCGCGTGCACCTTGGCCATGTCGTCCCAATACGCGGCGCCGATCTCCTTCGGGAACCAGGTGTAGGCGTCCTCGGCGAACATGCCCACCCAGTCGAAGCAGCCGGCGTGGCACACGTAGGCCGCGTAGCGGCCCGGCTTCACGTGGCCGTTGAGCCACGCGACCATGTAGCCGCCGTAGCTGCCGCCCGTGGCGAACACGCGCCTCGGGTCGGCCCACCGCTTCTTCAGCAGCACGTCGGTGGCGGCCTCGATGTCGGCCTGCTCGAGTTCGCCCCAGCGGTGCGTGATCGAGTCCTTGAAGGCGAAGCCGAAGCTCGACGAGCCGTGGTAGTTGACGCACGCGACCGCGTAGCCCTGCGCCGCGAACACCGCGTGGTTCCAGCGGTAGTGCCAGTTGTCGCCGGCCGCGGTGTGCGGGCCGCCGTGGATCACGTGCAGCAACGGCAGCTTCGCGCCCTTCTTCGCGGGGTCGAAGCCGGGCGGGTAGAACAGCCACAGCTGCGTGTCGTCGCCCTGCGCGCCCTTGAACCAGATCTCCTCGTGCCGGCCGAGCGCGACGCGCGACATCAGCGCGTCGTTGAAGCGCTCGATGCGGCGCGGCGCCTCGCCGTCGCGTCGCGCGTGCACCCGAGCCGGATCATCGGCACTGTCGGCCGCGCTGACGACGGTGCCGCCGGCGCCGTCGAACTGCAGCACCCAGCCGCCCTCGACCACGCGCAGGATGTTCGCGCCAAAGAACAACAAGTCGATCAGAAGGAACGGCAAGATCACCGCGACGCTGAGCGGCAGGCTCCAAGCCCAGCGGCGGTGGAGCACCACCACGGTGGGGTCGGCGCTCTTCTTGAGCCGGAC
>CAZFET010000119.1:0-5678 GCA_964517545.1 uncultured Burkholderiaceae bacterium | reverse complement strand
AATCGCCACAGGTGCTGGCGGCGGCGGTCTTCGGCGGTGAACAGCAGCGCCTCGTCGCCGTCCCAGCGCAGCGGCGCGCGGACCTCGCGGTCCCAGTCGGCGCTGCGCACGCGCCAGCGGCCTCGCTCGAGCAGCGCGAGCTGCGCGGGCATGGTGTGCCTGCGCGCGTCGTGCCGGGCGATGAAGGCGAGCCGCCGGCCGTCGGGCGAGTACGTCGGCGCTTCGAAGGTCCAGCCGGCCTCCCGCGCCACGGTCGTGAAGCGGCCGGTCTTCAGGTCGATCTCGCCCAGCGCGTAGCGGTTGTCGCTGCGCTTCTCGGCGGCCGGGTCGTAGGCGAACGCGATGCGCCGCCCGTCGGGCGAGACGTCGAACGCGTTCGCGTCGGGGTCGCAGCGCGTCAGCTCGAGGTCGCGACCCTCGAACAGGTCGCGCACGCGCCCGGTGTCGACGTCGACCAGCAGCAGGTGCGGCACGCGGCCCATCGGCAGGTTGCGGTCCCACCAGCGGTACTGCGCCTGGTCGGTGACGTAGGCGGTCTCCTTGCGGGCCTTGAAGGCCCGGTCGCGCTGCGCCTGCGCCTTCATGCCCTTCGCGTCGGGCCACACCCACGAGACCACGGCGACGCGCCGTCCGTCGGGGAACCACTTGAACGCCTCGACGCCGGTGGGCAGCGTGGCCACGCGGCGCGCCTCGCCGCCGTCGGGCGCGATCACGTAGAGCTGCGGCGCCTCGTCCTTCGCGCCTTCCTGGTCGCGCTGCGCGACGAAGGCGATGCGGTCGCCGCGCGGCGACCAGCGCGGGTGCGCGTCCTTCTCGCCGGCCGCGGTGAGCCGGCGCGGCTCGCCGCCCAAGGTGGACAGCAGCCACAGCGCGGTGCGCGACTTGTCGTCGTCCATCGACGGCGTGGTGACCGAGGCGACGCACTGCGCGCCGTCGGGCGACAGGCTCAGCTCGCCGATGCGCTCGAGCTTCCACAGGTCGTCGACGGTGAGGGGCTTCTTCTTCATCGGGGCTTGCTCAGCTGCCAGTCGAGGTGGGCGCGCACGGTCGGCCACTCGGCCGCGGTGATGCTGTAGACGGCGGTGTCGCGCAAGCTGCCGTCGGCCATGCGCTGGTGGCTGCGCAGGATGCCGTCGAGCTGCGCGCCGAGCCGCTCGATCGCGCGGCGGCTCTGCAGGTTGAAGCGGTGCGTGCGGAACTCCACCGCGATGCAGCCGAGCGCGTCGAACGCGTGCGCCAGCAGCATGCGCTTGCACTCGGTGTTCAGCGGCGTGCGCTGCACGCGCTGCGCGTACCACGTGCTGCCGATCTCGACCCGCCGGTGCACCGCGTCGACGTGCATGTAGGTCGTCATGCCGACCGGCACGCCGCCCGCATCGAGCACCGTGAAGGGCAGCATCGAGCCGGCGGCCTGCAGCGCGAGGCGGCGCCCGATCTCGGCGGCCATGCGCGACGGCTCGGGGATGCTCGTGTACCAGAGCTTCCACAGCTCGCCGTCGGCGACGGCGGCCGACAACGCGTCGGCGTGCGAGGGCTGCAAGGGCACGAGCGTCGCGTGACGGCCGTGCAAGGTGACGGGAGCGGGCCAGCTCATCGTGCGTGGACGCGGCGCGCGAGGCGTCCGCGGATCGGTTCGTTCGGCAGGGGTGGCGGCATCGGTGGTAACAGCAGGTCGGAGCCGCGCGGATTGTGAACTGCGTCATCGCCGCCCGTGCAGCGAGGACGGATGCTGCAGCCGTCCATCGTCTTGCGCGCCGTGCCACCGTGCCGATCCGATCCGTCCCGCCCGCCGCCACAGTCGCCGCAGCCATCGTGCTGTGCGCGGCCGCGTGGCCCGTCGGCGCGTCGGCCGAGACGCGCACGGCATCCGCGCCGCTGGCGCGCGCGAGTGCGCTTCGCGTCGAGCACCGGCTCCCGCTCGCGGCCTTCGTCGCACCGCCGGCCTGCCGCGTCGAGCCCTTCGCCGACGAAGGCGTGTCGCAGCGGCTGGAGGAGATCGCGCGCGAGTGCGGCGGCGAGCGGCTGAACCTGAGGGTGGAGTCGCCGCGCGCCACGTCGCCCGGCCTCGCGCCGTCGGTGCTGCGACTGCGCGCCGACGGGGTCAACTCGTTCGGCCTCGGCCCGCTGACTGCGTCGATCCGCATGGCGTGGTCGGCCGCGGCGCAGGGCGGCGCGCCGATGCGCACCGAGCAGGCCTTGTTCGCCGCGGGCAGCCTGCTGCGCCTGGACGGCAGCGTGGCGCTGCGCGTGCACGTGGGGCTCGACGCCGCGCAGGCGCTGCGCAGCCGCGCGCGGCTGGCCGGGCTGTGGCGGCCCGACGACCGCCGCTTCATGTTCGCCGAGTGGGCCGGCGGCGAGACCGGCACCGAGGCGCATCAGGTGGGGCTGCGCTGGTGGTGGGTGCCGGGCCGCGTGGCCTTCGACGTGGCCGCGCGCGTGCGGCCCGACCAGCCCGACCGGCCCGAGCCGGTGGTCGCCTTCGTGCTGCCCGGACTCGGGCACTGAGCGCGCGCGACGGGCGCGGCCCGCGGACTCGTCAGCGCCCGTGGCGCTGCATGAAGACGAGCTTCTCGAAGAGGGTCACGTCCTGCTCGTTCTTCAGCAGCGCGCCGACCAGCGGCGGCACCGCCACCTTGTCGTCCTTGCTCTGCAGCGCCTCGAGCGGGATGTCCTCGGCCACCAGCAGCTTGAGCCAGTCGAGCAGTTCGCTGGTGCTGGGCTTCTTCTTCAGGCCGGGCAGCTCGCGCACCTGGTAGAAGGTCTTGAGCGCGGCGGCGAGCAGTTCCTTCTTCAGCCCGGGGAAGTGCACGTCGACGATGCGCTGCATCGTCTGCGCGTCGGGGAACTTGATGTAGTGGAAGAAGCAGCGGCGCAGGAAGGCGTCGGGCAGTTCCTTCTCGTTGTTCGACGTGATGAAGACCACCGGGCGGTGCTTCGCGCGGATGGTCTCGCGCGTCTCGTACACGTGGAACTCCATGCGGTCGAGCTCGCGCAGCAGGTCGTTCGGAAACTCGATGTCGGCCTTGTCGATCTCGTCGATCAGCAGCGCGACGGGCTGCTCGGCGCTGAACGCCTCCCAGAGCACGCCCTTGACGATGTAGTTGCGGATGTCCTTCACGCGCTCCGAGCCGGTGACGTCGGCCAGCTGGCTGTCGCGCAGCCGGCTCACCGCGTCGTACTCGTACAGGCCCTGGTGCGCCTTGGTCGTGCTCTTGATGTGCCACTGCAGCAGCGGCATGCCGAGCGCGGCGGCCACTTCCTCGGCCAGCATGGTCTTGCCGGTGCCGGGTTCGCCCTTGACCAGCAGCGGGCGCTTCAGCGTGATGGCGGCGTTGACCGCGAGCATCAGGTCCGGCGTGGCGACGTAGCCGGAGGAGCCTTGGAACTTCATGTCGGGGGCGGTGTGGAGCGGCGCCGCGCGGGCGCCGCGAGCTGCGGCACGGGGGTCGGGTCAGTATAAGGTCGGCCCCCTATAATCCGCGGCCGTCCCGCAATCCGAAGTCACCTCCGAGACAATGAAGAAGCTCCTCACGCTGCTGATGGTCGCCTTCGCCGCGCTGCCCGCCGTCCACGCGCAGGACGTCAAGGGCGACGCCAAGGCCGGCGCGAAGAAGGTCGCCATGTGCATCGGCTGCCACGGCATGCCCAACTACCAGGCGAGCTTCCCCGAGATCCACAAGGTGCCGATGATCGCGGGCCAGAACGCGCCGCACCTCGTGGCCGCGCTCAACGCGTACAAGAAGGGCGAGCGCAAGCACCCGACCATGCGCGGCATCGCCGAGTCGATGAGCGACCAGGACATCGCCGACGTGTCGGCGTTCTACGAGCAGCAAGGCGGCCCGCGGCCCGCCGTGCCCGAACAGCCCGCGGTCGCGCCGTCGCCGCAGGTCGCCGCGCTGCTGCAGAAGGGCGCCTGCGCGTCGTGCCACGGCGCCAACTACAGCAAGCCGCTCGATCCGTCGTACCCGCACCTCGCCGGCCAGCACGCCGACTATCTGTTCGTCGCGCTCAAGGCCTACAAGACCGAGAACAACCCGCAGGTCGGTCGCGCCAACGCGATCATGGCCGGGCAGGTCAAGCCCTTCACCCATGCCGAGCTCAAGGCCATGGCGCAGTACTTCGCGTCGCTGCCGGGTGTGCTGAAGACGGTGCCGCAGGCCAAGTTCAAGTTCGGGTCCGACGCGCACTGAGCGTTGCCCGCGCCGTCCGGAAGAAGGCCGCGTTCGCGGCCTTTTTCATGCGCCGTCGGAGCCTGCCGGGGCGCAGGCGGCGCTCAAGTCGGCCGCGCCCCGACCGACATCACCGAAGACGCGTTGCCGGGCATGGGCCCGGCGCCTGCGGTGTTCGGCGCGATGCTCAAGAAGATTCCCGTCGCCAGCGTCCGGCTGGGCATGTACATCCACAAGATCGAGGGATCGTGGATAGCCCATCCTTTCTGGAAGCACCGCTTCGAGCTGAACGATGCCGAGGACCTGCAGCGCCTGCGCAGCAGCGGCGCCCCGGCGTGCTGGATCGACACCGATCGCGGCGTCGATGTCGATGCGCCCGCGCCGGCGGCGCATGACAGCGTCGAACTGCGCGAAGGTGGCCGCGACCTGCCGCCGATCGCTCCCGCATCCGCTGCGCACGACCCGGCGCCGCCGCGCGACGGCGAGGGCGCGAGCTTCGCCGAGGAGCTGAAACGCGCCGCGGAGATCGTCCACCGCGCGAAGGACGCCGTCACCGCGATGTTCGGCGAGGCGCGGCTCGGCCGCGCGATCGACGCCGAGCGCTGCCTGCCGCTGGTCGACGACATCGCGCGCTCGGTCTTCCGCAACCGCGAGGCGCTGGTCAGCGTGGCGCGGCTGAAGACGCGCGACGACTACACCTACCTGCACTCGGTGGCGGTGTGCGCGCTGATGGTCGCGCTCGGACGGGAGCTCGGCCTCGACGACGACGCCTGCCGCGAGGCCGGGCTGGGCGGCCTGATGCACGACCTGGGCAAGGCCGCGATCCCGCTGTCGGTGCTCCACAAGCCGGGCAAGCTCAGCGACGCCGAGTACGGCCTGATGAAGCAGCACCCGCAGATCGGCCACGACATGCTCGCGGACGGTGGCGATGGAGGCGGCGTCGTCGGCGCGATGGTGCTGGACGTGACCCTGCACCACCACGAGCGGGTCGACGGGCGCGGCTACCCGCACGGCCTGCGTGGCGAGGACCTCAGCCTGCTCGCGCGCATGGGCGCCGTGTGCGACGTGTACGACGCGATCACCTCCCACCGGCCGTACAAGGCGGGCTGGGACCCGGCGCTGTCGCTCGCGCGCATGGCCACCTGGGACGGCCACTTCGACACGCACGTGTTCCAGGCCTTCGTGAAGAGCATCGGCATCTACCCGACCGGCTCGCTGGTGCGCCTGGAGTCGCAGCGCCTCGCGATCGTGGTCGAGCAGAACCCCCGCAGGCTCGTCGCGCCGGTGGTCAAGGCGTTCTTCTCGACCGTGACGCGCCAGCTCGTCACGCCGCAGCGCATCGACCTGTCGCGGCCCGGCTGCAGCGACCGCATCGTCTCGCGCGAGCCGCGCGAGCGCTGGGCGCTGCCGCAGACCGACTCGCTGTGGAACGACGCGGGCGGCGGCTGAACCGCCCGCGGCTTGTATGTTCAGCCCAGATCAGCCCGGTAGAGTCTGAACGCCGATGAG
>CAZFET010000118.1:0-9985 GCA_964517545.1 uncultured Burkholderiaceae bacterium | reverse complement strand
GTCGCCGCTGAAACCCGGAGAAACCTGATTTCTCTTGCCCACGTGAACGCCACGCCACCGCCCTTTCCCGCCAGCCGCCCGCGCCGGCTGCGCCGCGACGCGTTCAGCCGCGCGATGGTGCGCGAGCACCGGCTCGCCCCCGAGGACCTGATCCTGCCGGTGTTCGTGCTCGACGGCTCGAACCAGGTGCAGGACGTGGCCTCGATGCCGGGCGTGCGGCGCCGGAGCGTCGACCGGCTGCTGCCGCTGGCCGAGCAGTGCCTGGCGCTCGGCGTGCCGGTGATGGCGCTGTTCCCGGTGCTCGATCCGGCGCTGAAGACGCCCGACGGCCGCGAGGCCATCCACCCCGACGGCCTGGTGCCGCGCGCCGCGCGCGAGCTGAAGCGGCGCTTTCCCGAACTCGGCCTGCTCACCGACGTCGCGCTCGACCCGTACACGACGCACGGCCAGGACGGGCTGATCGACGCGTCCGGCTACATCCTCAACGACGAGACGGTCGAGGTGCTGGTGCGGCAGGCGCTGGTGCAGGCCGAGGCGGGCGTCGACATCGTCGCGCCGAGCGACATGATGGACGGGCGCATCGGCGCGATCCGCAACGCGCTGGAGTCGAACCGCTTCATCCACACGAAGATCATGGCGTACAGCGCCAAGTACGCGAGCGCCTTCTACGGCCCGTTCCGCGACGCGGTGGGCAGCAAGGGCAATCTCGGCAAGAGCGACAAGAAGGTCTACCAGATGGACCCGGCCAACACCGACGAGGCGCTGCGCGAGGTGGCGCTCGACATCGCCGAGGGCGCCGACATGGTCATGGTCAAGCCCGGGCTGCCGTACCTCGACATCGTGCGCCGCGTGAAGGACGCGTTCCGCATGCCGACGTTCGCCTACCAGGTGAGCGGCGAGTACAGCATGCTCAAGGCCGCCGCCGCCAACGGCTGGCTCGACCACGACGCGGTGATGATGGAGTCGCTGCTCGCGTTCCGGCGCGCCGGCGCCGACGGCGTGCTCACCTACTTCGCGCTCGACGCCGCGCGCCTGCTGGCACAGGCCGCGAAGCGCGGCGGCTGAAGCGGCGCGGATGCGCGTCTTCCACGTCAGCGCCGAGCAGTTCACCGAACTCGACGCGCTGCCCGAGTCGCTGCCGCCGGGCGGCTACCTCTGGATCGGCACCGACCGGCGCGAGTTCGAGGTGAACGTCGCGGCCGTGCAGAGCGCGCTGCAGCGCTGGACCGGCGGCCAGCTCGTCGACCTGCACGTCTCGGACCTGCTCAACCACCAGCTGCCGAGCCACTACGACTACACGTCGTGGTACGACCTGCTCGTCTTCCGCCGGCTGGCCGCGGGCGCGGGCTCGGCGTCGAAGTTCGTCGACGACAGCCACGGCACGCTCGGCGGCGCGATGCAGGCGCTGCAGTCGATCGACACCAGCCCGGTCGGCTTCGTGCTGTTCGATCGCGTGCTGTTGACGGTCCATCCGACCGACTGCGCGGTGCGTGACTACTTCGCGCAGCGCCTCGCGCAGACGGTCGTCGGCGAGGCACGCGCCGTGCCGCGCCTGCCGCCGAACCCGGCCGACCTGATGCTGCGCATGGTCAACCACATGGTCGACGGCTACCTCGAGCTGCGCCGGCTGCTGTCGCGCCAGCTCGGCCACCTGCAAAGCGAGCTGCTGCGCCCGCG
The DNA here is from genome assembly GCA_964517545.1 of uncultured Burkholderiaceae bacterium. Taxonomy (GTDB): domain Bacteria; phylum Pseudomonadota; class Gammaproteobacteria; order Burkholderiales; family Burkholderiaceae_C; genus CAZFET01. The sequence goes on along the minus strand of CAZFET010000118.1, from coordinate 8,308 downwards.
CGGCCGCTTCCACGACTGGCAGGTGCTGCTGGAGTCGCGCAACGCGCTGCACTTGCTGGAAGACACCTGCGAGGACCAGCGCGCCGCGATCCAGGAATGGATCGACGCGCTGGCCGAGTGGCCGCCCGAGACCGGCAAGGCCGCGCAGCGCGAGCGCGAACTGCTCAACGTGCGCTCGCGCGACGTGCTCGAGCACATCGAGCGCGTGCTCGCGCACGTGCGGCGGCTGGAGCAGTCGGCCGAGACCGCGGTGCAGATGCATTTCGCGTCGGTGGGCCAGCGCACCAACGACATCATGCGCACGCTCACGGTGCTGACCGCGATCTTCCTGCCGCTGAACCTGATCACCGGTTTCTTCGGCATGAACTTCGACGCGCTGCCGCTCATCCACACGCCCACCGGCGTGTGGGTCACGCTCGGGCTGATGGCCGCGGTGGGCGTGGGGCTCGGCCTGTTCTTCTGGCGCAAGCGCTACCTCGGGAGCCATCGGCGCACATGAGCGCGCCGGGCCGTTCGCAGGCGCTCGTCGCGCAGCGCGCCGCGCGCAGGGTCCTCCGGTGAGCCTCGACCGCCGGCAGCTGGCCGTCCTCGTGCTGCTGACGCTCGTGTGGGGCCTCAACTGGCCCGTGATGAAGCTCGGCGCGTCGAACCATCCGCCGCTGACCTTCCGCATGCTCTCGATGTGGATCGGCCTGCCGATCCTCGGCGCGCTGCTCGTGGCCACGCGCGTGCCGTTTCGCGTCGCGCGCGAGCACTGGCGCGAGCTGGGGCTGCTGACCCTGGCCAACATGCTCGTGTGGCACGTGTTCGCGATCCTCGCCGTGCGCGAGCTGAGCTCCGGCCGCGCGGCCATCCTCGGCTACACGATGCCGATCTTCTCGGCGCTGTGGGGCGGGCTCGTGTTCGGCGAACGCGTGGGGCGGGGGGGGGGCGCCGGCGTGGTGGCGGCGGCCGTCGGCGTGCTGCTGCTGCTGTGGCACGAGATGTCGGCACTGGCTGGTCGGCCGTTCTGGGCCGGCGTGATGCTGTTCGCCGCGGCCGCGTGGGGCTACGGCACGCACCTCGTGCGCCGCACGCGCATCCCCGTGCCCACCCTGACCCTGAGCTTCTGGATGACCGCCATCACGACCGTCGTGATGACCGTCGTCGCCGCCGCCTTCGAGCGCCGCGAGTGGCACGCGCCGTCGTCGCTGGTCTGGGGCGCGATCGCCTACAACGGCGTGCTGATCTTCGGCTTCGCGCAGCCGGCGTGGTTCTATCTCGCGCGCGGGTTGCCGCCGGTCGCGTCGACGCTGTCGGTGATGATGATCCCGGTGCTGGGCCTGGCCGGCGGCGCGCTGTGGCTGGGCGAGGTGCTGCACTGGCAGGACTTCGCCGCCATCGCGCTGCTGCTCGCGGCCATCGGCTCGGTGCTGTGGCCGGCGCGCCCCGCGGTTCAGCGCGCGTAGGGATCGGCGAAGCCGAGCGCGACCAGCAGCGCGCTCTCGCGCGCCTCCATCGCGCGCGCATCGGCCGCGCGCTCGTGGTCCCAGCCCTGCGCGTGCAAGGTGCCGTGCACCAGCAGGTGGGCGTAGTGCGCGACCAGATCGAGGCGCTGCTCGCGCGCCTCGCGCGCCAGCACCGGCGCGCACAGCACGAGGTCGGCCACCACGAGCGGCTCGCGCTCGTAGTCGAAGGTGAGCACGTTGGTCGCGTAGTCCTTGCCGCGGTAGTCGCGGTTGAGCGCCCGCGCCTCGGCCTCGCCGACGACGCGCACCGCGATGCGCGCCGGCCGCTCGAGCGCCGCGCGCACCCAGCGCGCGACCTTGTGGCGCGGCAGCCGATCGCGGTGCCGCGGGTCGGCGAACTGCAGCGACAGCGCGAGCTCAGGCTTCATCGGCCTTGCGCGGGCGGCGCGCGCGCGGCGGCCTGGCGGCAGCCGGCGGCACGGCCGGATCGGTCGGCTCGGGCGTGTCGGTCGTTGCGGCGGACCCGGCCAGCGCGGGCGCCGGCGCCTTCGCCGCGTCGTAGGCCTCGACGATGCGCGCCACCAGCGGATGCCGCACCACGTCGGCCGACGTGAAGCGCGTGAAGGCGATGCCGTTCACGCGCCGCAGCACGCGCTCGGCGTCCACCAGCCCGCTCACCGTGCCGCGCGGCAGGTCGATCTGGCTCACGTCGCCGGTGACCACGGCCTTCGCGCCGAAGCCGATGCGCGTGAGGAACATCTTCATCTGCTCGCTCGTGGTGTTCTGCGCCTCGTCGAGGATCACGAACGCGTGGTTGAGCGTGCGCCCGCGCATGAAGGCCAGCGGCGCGATCTCGAGCGTGCCCTTCTCGAAGGCCTTGGTCACGCGGTCGAAGCCCATCAGGTCGTACAGCGCGTCGTACAGCGGCCGCAGGTAGGGGTCGACCTTCTGCGCCAGGTCGCCGGGCAGGAAGCCCAGCCGCTCGCCGGCCTCGACCGCGGGCCGCGTGAGCACGATGCGCTGCACCTGGCTGCGCTCGAGCGCATCGACCGCGCAGGCCACCGCGAGGAAGGTCTTGCCGGTGCCGGCCGGCCCGATGCCGAACGTGATGTCGTGGCCCAGGATGTGCCGCAGGTACTGGCGCTGGTTGGGTGTGCGGCCGGCGAGGTCGGCGCGCCGGGTGCGCAGCACGATGTCGTCGCCGACCTCGCTGCCGTTGCCGTCGCCGGCGCGCCGCGCCGCGACGGCCGGCGCGGCCGCCTCGGCGATCGCGAGCTGCAGCGCCTGCGCGCCGATCGGTCGCCGCGCGCGGTCGTACAGCGACTGCAGCAGCGCCACGGCGCGCTCGGCGCTGTGCCGCTCGCCCTCGACGCGGAACGACTCGTGCCGGCGCGCGATGGCCACGCCGAGCGCGGACTCGATCGCGCGCAGATGCTCGTCGAGCGGGCCGCACAGATGCGCGAGGCGCTGGTTGTCGAGCGGAATGAAGGCGTGGCGCAGGATCAACGACGGACCTCCGGGATGGGTCGGGCGCGCGCTCGGCCGTGGCTCGGCCGTGGCCCGGCACGGCAGCGTGAACGGCGCCGCGCGATTGTCGCGCGCCGCGCCGCGCCGTCGCGGCGGCGCAGCGGCGATCCCGTACGATCGCCGCCGATGTCGGCCGTCCACCTCCCTGCCCGCGCGAGCGTCGCCATGCGCCGGACGGCGCCCGTGCGGCGCCGGCTGGCGCACGCGCTGATGCAGGCGGCGCCCGCGGTGCTGCTGATGCTGGCGCTGCTCGCCACCGCGCCGGCCCGCGCGAGCACGGTGCTGCTGACGCAGGCCACGGCCGTCGCCGCCGACACGCCGCGCTTTCCCGAACGCGAAGCCGCCGGCGGCGCGGCCACGCGCATCGACCTGCCCGACCTGTGGGAGCGCAGCCGCCCCGGCCACGGCGGCGCGGTGTGGTACCGGCTGCGCTTCGACGTGCCGCTCGACCACGGCGACGGCAAAGCGCTGGCGAGTCCGGCCGACGACGGCGCGCTGCTGGCGGCGTACGTCGAGCGCGTGTGCTCCAACCTCGAGGCCTGGGTCAACGGCCACCTGGTGCACCGCGGCGGCCGCATGAGCGAGCCGTACAGCCGCAACTGCTATCGGCCGCAGGCGTTCATGATCCCGGCCGGCGTGCTGCGTCCGGGCGCCAACACGCTCGACCTGAAGGTGGTCGGCCACGCGCTGGAACGCGTGTCGTCGCGGCAGCGCGCCGGCGCGCTGTCGGCCGTGGAGATCGGGCCGGCCGACGAGATGGCCACGCTGCACGCGCGCGAGCAGTTCTGGCACTACATCGCGCCGCAGGTGACCGCCGGCAGCCTGCTGCTGCTGGGCGGCTTCGCGCTGGTGCTGGGCTGGCGCAACCAGCGCGACCGGCACCTGCGCTACTTCGGCGCGCTGTGCATCGCGTGGACCGCGATGTCGGCGCGGCTGTGGCTGACCGACGTGCCGTTGCCGAACGAGGCGGTCGAGCTGCTGGTGTCGAGCACGGTGCCGCTCGTCACCCTGTGCGCCGTGCAGTTCCTGCTGCGCTACGTGGGCTGGTGGCATCGCGGCGTGGACATGGTGCTGCTGGCGCAATGCGCGCTGCTGCCCGCGAGCCTCGCGATGGCCGGGCCGCAGCAGCTGTTCGCCATGGCCTCGGCGTGGTACTGGCTGCTCGGGCTCGAGGCGCTGGCCGCGATCGGCTGGTATTTGTGGCTCGCGTGGCGCGTGCGCCGTGCCGACTTCTGGCCGATGGCCGCGCTGCTGGGGCTGGTGGCCGTGCTCGCGTTCGCCGAGCTGGCCGCGCAGCAGGACCGGCTCGGCGGCACGCACCAGCACTTCATGCCATTCGGCGTGCCGCTGGTGTTCGCGCTCATCGGCGGGCGGCTGCTGTGGCAGCACGCGCGCGCGCTGCAGGCGGCCGAGCTGGGGCAGATGTCGCTGGAGTCGCGCATCCGCGAGGCGACGGCCGAGATGGAGCGCAGCTACAAGCAGATGGCCGAGCTGCGCGTCGAGCAGGTCACGCAGCAGGAGCGCAAGCGCATCGCCGCCGACCTGCACGACGACCTCGGCGCCAAGCTGCTGACGATCGTGCACACCAGCGACAACGACCGCATCTCCACGCTCGCGCGCGAGGCGCTCGAGGAGATGCGCCTGTCGGTGCGTGGCCTGACCGGCAAGCCGGTGCGGCTGGCCGACGCGCTGGGCGACTGGCGCGCCGAGATCGTCGCGCGGCTGTCGCAGGCCGGTGTCGAGAGCGAGTGGCGGGCCCCCGGCGAGGAGGAGTTGCCGCAGCGCCTGGCCGCGCGCGCCTACGTGCAGACCACGCGCATCCTGCGCGAAGCCGTGAGCAACGTCATCAAGCACAGCGGCGCGTCGTTCTGCAGCGTGCGCTCGCAGGTGGTCGACGGCGACTTCCAGCTCGTCGTCCAGGACAACGGGCGCGGCATTCCGATGGAGCTCGACGGCCGGCTCGACCGCGGTCACGGCATGTCGAGCATGAAGCACCGCGCCAAGCAGCTGCACGGCCAGTGCCTCGTCGAGTCGGGACCGGGCTACGGAACCGTGATCCGGCTCACGATCCCGCTCGAACGTCACGCGCTGCCGGCCTGAATCGGCACTGAGTGAGCACCTGCCGCTGCTACCATGCCCGCAACGCCGTCGTAAGGGGTTGCCCGTGAAGAACATCCTGCTGCTCGAAGACCTGCCCGAGATCCGTGCGTGGCTGAAGACGCTGGTCATGCAGGTGTTCCCCGACGCGCTGATCTCCGAGGCCGCGCGCGTGCACGACGCGCTGGAGCTCATCTCGGCGGTGCGCTTCGATCTCGCGCTGGTCGACCTCGGCCTGCCCGACGGCTCGGGGGTCGACGTGGTCGAGAAGCTGCGCGAGTCGCAGCCCGAGGCGCAGTCGGTGGTGGTGACGATCCACGACGACGACGACCACCTGTTCCCCGCGCTGCAGGCCGGCGCCTACGGCTACATCCTGAAGGAGCAGCCGCGCGAGGCCATCGCCGAGCAGCTGCAGCGCATCGCCGCCGGCGAGCCGCCGCTGTCGCCGTCGATCGCGCGGCGCGTCATCACCTACTTCGCCGACCAGGCCAAGCCGCAGCACGCCATGCCCGACGTGCAGCTCACCGAGCGCGAGCGCGAGGTGCTGCTGCGCGTGGCCAAGGGCTTCACCCTGCCCGAGATCGGCGTGCAGCTGAACCTGTCGCGCCACACGATCGCCGACTACGTGAAGCAGATCTATCGCAAGCTCAACGTGAGCTCGCGCGCCGAGGCCGCGCTCGAAGCGCAGCGCCTGGGCCTGTTCGGCCGCTCGCGCTGACCGCGTGACGACCCCGTGACGACCGCGCGATGATCGGCCGCATCGGCGGCACCCTGCTCGCCAAGTCACCGCCGCAGGTGCTCGTCGACGCGCACGGCGACGGCTACGCGATCGACGTGCCGGTGAGCCCGTGCTACCACCTGCCCGCGCTCGGCGAGCCGGTGGTGCTGCTCACGCACCTGGTCGTGCGCGAGGACGCGCACCAGCTGTTCGGCTTTCTCACCGAAGGCGAGCGCGCGACCTTCCGCCAGCTCGTCAGGATCTCCGGCGTCGGGCCGCGCACGGCGCTGGGCCTGCTGTCGGGCCTGAGCGTCGCCGAGCTGGCCGACGCGGTGACGCGGCAAGACGGTGCGCGGCTGGTGAAAGTGCCGGGCATCGGCAAGAAGACCGCCGAGCGGCTGCTGCTCGAGCTCAAGGGCAAGCTCGGCGCCGACCTCGGCGCGCCGAGCGCGCCCGCGAGCGACGCGCAGGCCGACATCGTGCAGGCGCTGCTGGCGCTGGGCTACAGCGAGCGCGAAGCCGCCGCCGCGATCAAGGGCCTGCCGCCCGACGTGGGCGTGGCCGACGGCATCAAGCAGGCGCTGCGCACCCTGGCGCGCTGAAGCCGCGCCGAAGCCGCGCCGAAGCTGCGCCGAACCGGCACCGCGCGGAGCCCGCGCGGCGTCGACGCTCAGTGCTGCGCGCCGTGTCCGCCGTGCGCGCCGTGGCCGCCGTGCCCGCCCGCCTCGTTCGACGCGCGCGGCGCGACCTGCACCGTGGTCTTCACCTCGCCGGCCTTCTCGAACTTCAGGGTCAGCGGGAAGCTCGTGCCGGTGCGCAGCGGCGCCTTCAGGCCCATGAACATCACGTGCAGCCCGCCCGGCTTGAGTTCGACCACCTGGCCGGCCGGCACGTCGATGCCGTCGACGCGCCGCATGCGCATGACGTCGCCTTCCATCGTCATGGTGTGCAGCTCGACGCTGGCCGACACGTCGGCGCTGGCCGCGAGCAGCCGGTCGGCGGCGCCGCCCTTGTTGTCGATGCGCAGGTAGCCGCCGCCGGCGTTCTGGCCCTGCACGGTGGGACGCGCCCAGGCGTCGGCGATCTTCGGCTGCGCGTGGGCCGTGCCGATGAACGCGGCGGCGGCCAGCACGGCGAAGGAACGGAAGGAGATGGACATGGTGAACCTCGTCTGCGTGAGTCGTGTAAGGGTGTCGCGTACGTCTGTCACGTACGTGTGTCGCGTACGTCTGTCGATGCGGCGCGCCGCCGCGTGCGCAGGCGGCAGGCCGCGTGTTCGGTGCGCTGGCGCGCGGCCGTGCCGACGCGCGGCGATGCGGCCGTGCCGATCAGCCCGCGGGCGGTGCGTGACGCAGCCGCGCGAGCCAGCGCGCGGCGGCGTCGTGCGGCGCCGTGCGCGACGGCCCGTCCACGCGATCGGGCGCGGCCGTCCGCGGCGGCGCGGGCACGGACGGCGCGGTCGTCGCCGTGCCGCCGTCGGCCAGCATCGACAGCGCGCACGGCGGCTCGTGCGCGGCCGCCGGCGCCGGCACGTCGCGCGCCGGCACGTCCAGCGGCACGAGCGCCACGCCGTAGACCGTGCACACCTCGACCAGCGCCTTGCCCTGCGCCTGCGCCGACGCGCTGGCCACGAGCGGCATCGCGGCCTTCAGCAGCAGCGCCGCGGCGAACAGCCACGCGAGCGCCGTGAAGCGGCGCGCGCGGTGCAGCAGGGTCGGTCGATTCATCGCTCGCGGATTGTGCCGGACGGGCCGCGGGCCGGACCGCCGCGCCCGCGCCGGATAATGCCCCGCATGTCCATCCAGACCGACGACTTCGCGCCCGCGCGGCGCCTCGTCACCGCGGCAGCGGCCTCGCCCAACGAGGAGGCGGTGGAGCGCGCGCTGCGGCCCAAGGCGCTGGCCGAGTACGTCGGCCAGGCCAAGGCGCGCGAGCAGCTCGAGATCTTCATCGGCGCGGCGAAGAAGCGCGCCGAGGCGCTCGACCACGTGCTGCTGTTCGGCCCGCCGGGACTCGGCAAGACCACCCTCGCGCACATCGTCGCGGCCGAGCTCGGCGTGAACCTGCGCCAGACCTCGGGCCCGGTGCTCGAGAAGCCGAAGGACCTCGCGGCGATCCTCACCAACCTCGAGCGGCACGACGTGCTGTTCATCGACGAGATCCATCGGCTGTCGCCGGTGGTCGAGGAGATCCTGTACCCCGCGCTCGAGGACTACCAGATCGACATCATGATCGGCGAGGGTCCGGCGGCGCGCTCCATCAAGCTCGAGCTGCAGCCGTTCACCTTGATCGGCGCGACCACGCGCGCCGGCATGCTGACCAATCCGCTGCGCGACCGCTTCGGCATCGTCGCGCGGCTCGAGTTCTACGACACCGCCGAGCTCGCGCGCATCGTGCGCCGCTCGGCCGGGCTGCTCGAAGTGCCGATCGACGACGCCGGCGCGCTGGAGATCGCGCGCCGCTCGCGCGGCACGCCGCGCATCGCCAACCGCCTGCTGCGCCGCGTGCGCGACTACGC
>CAZFET010000117.1:4589-10006 GCA_964517545.1 uncultured Burkholderiaceae bacterium | reverse complement strand
CGGGGCGACAGTGCGCGAGCCCCGTCGCCCTCTTTGCTTCGCAGGCTGCGCAGGCCTCTTGAAACGCCCGGGACCGCGACTTATCTGAGTGGCATCGGACGACGCGCCGCGTCCCTCGCGGGGCGCCGACAGGTGCGTCGCCGACGACGATGGAGGTGACGCATGTACCGCAGTCTTTTCTCTCGTGACGTGTTCGCCGAGCTCGACCGCATGCAGCAGGACATGCAGCGCATGCTCGGCTGGGACGCCAGCATCCGCGGCGTCTCGCGCGGCGGCTTTCCGGCGCTGAACGTCGGCAGCGCGCCGCAGTCGGTGGAGGTGTTCGTGTTCGCGCCGGGCATCGACCCGTCGACGATCGAAGTGAACCTGGACCGCGGCGTCCTGTCGATCTCGGCCGAGCGCAAGAGCGACCTGCCGCAGGAAGGCCCGCAGCTCAGCCTGCACATCCACGAGCGCTTCGACGGGCGCTTCCGCCGCGTGCTGAGCCTGCCCGACGACGTGGACCCCGACCGGGTCGACGCGCAGTACCGCGACGGCGTGCTGCACGTGAGCGTGAAGCGCCGCGAGTCGGCGCTGCCGCGCCGCATCGAGGTGCAATGAGCACAGGAGGTTCGACCATGAACGACAAGACCGACGTGACGACGCGCGAGCGCGAGGCCGGCGCGGCGCAGCAACGCAACGACGCGGCGATGCTGCCGCCCGTGGACGTGTTCGAGGACGCCACCGGCATCACCCTGAAGGCCGACCTGCCCGGCGTGCCGAAGGACAAGCTGCAGGTGCGCGTGGAAGCCGACGTGCTGATCATCGTAGGCGAGATCTCCTTGCCGGTTCCGCAGCGCATGGAGGCCAGCCACGTCGAGCTGCAGCTGCCGCGCTACCGGCGCAGCTTCACCCTGAGCAAGGAGCTCGACGCCGACCAGGTGGGCGCCGAGTACCGCCATGGCGTGCTGACCCTGCGCATCCCGAAGGCTCAGCACGCGCAGCCCCGCAAGATCGAGGTGCAGGTTGCTTGATCGTGCCGGCCGGGCGGCACGCGCCGTCCGGCCCCGTGCAGGAGGAAGCGACATGAAACCCCTGACCGCATTGAAGGAAGAACTCAAGGACGAACTGATCGAACTGCAGGAATCGGCGGCCGACGGCTGGCGCCGGCTGAAGGACACCGCCTCGAGCGCGCTGACGCGCTTTCGCGCGCGCGGCGAACGCGACGGCGACGACGAGGACGGCGGCGGCGCGCTCGAACGGGTCGACGCCGACGTGCCCAGCGCCCGCTGGGCCATGCTGACCGGCGACATCTACGAGGACGACCGCCGCGTGGTGGTGCGGCTCGAGATCCCCGGCATGGAGAAGAGCGACTTCACGGTCGACGTCGTCGACCAGGCGCTGGTGGTCAAGGGCACCAAGCGCTTCGAGCGCGAGTCCGACGACGGCCGCTGGCGCGTGCTGCAAAGCGCCTGGGGCAGCTTCCATCGCGTGATGCCGCTGCCCGCGCCGGTGCACGCCGGCGACGCGAAGGCGAGCTACCGCCACGGCGTGCTCAGGATCGAGCTGCCGAAGGCGAAGCCCGGACGCCGGCGCAGCGTGAACGTGGCCATCTCCTGACGGGCCGGCGGGGCCGCGGCGCGCGCGGTAGGCTGCGCGCCTCGTGCACCCTGCGGGCCCCGCCATGAGCCTTCGAACGACCGGACTGCGCCGCGCCTTCGCCGGCGCCACCCTCGCCGCCGCGCTCGCCGCGCTGCCGTCGCCCGCCGCGCGCGCGCAGGACGAGCCGGCACGCGGCGGCTCCGCGTCGGGCCCGCCGCTGTGGGAGGCCGGCGTGTTCGGCGGCGTGGCCACGCAGCCGGCCTACCCCGGCGCCGACGAGAACGTCGATCGCGCGCTGGTGCTGCCGTGGGTGGTCTATCGCGGGCCGCTGCTGCGCATCGACCGCGGCGCGCTCACCGTGCGCGCGCTGCGCACGCCGCGCACCGAGCTCGACGTCGGCTTCGCGCTGTCGCTCGGCTCGAACGCGTCGGACGTGCAAGCCCGCCGCGGCATGCCCGACCTCGGCACCCTGGTCGAGTTCGGCCCGCGACTGAAGATCAACCTCGGCGAGCTCGACGGCGATCGGCCTGCGTGGCGGCTGGAGCTGCCGCTGCGCGGCGTGTTCGACGCCAGCGACGGCCTGCGCCACCGCGGCTATGCGTTCGAGCCGCAACTGGTCTACGAGACGCGCCGCGACGGCGGCTGGGGCCTGCAGGCCAGCGCGGGCCTCGTGTTCGGCGACCGCGAACTCAACGACACGTTCTACGGCGTGGCGCCGCCGTTCGCCACCGCGTCGCGCCCGGCCTACGAGGCGCGCGCCGGGCTGATCGGCTCGCGCGCGGGGCTCGCGCTGTCCCGGCGCGTCGGGCAGGACCTGCGGCTGTTCGTGTTCGCGCGCGTCGACAGCGTGGCCGGCGGCGCCAACGACGCGAGCCCGCTGGTGCGGCGCGAGACGGGCGCCACCGCCGGCGTCGGCCTCGCGTGGACGCTGGCACGCTCGCAGCGTCGCGGCAGCGACTGAGCAAGCGTTCGCCGCCGCGACCGGCCGGCTACCATCGCGCGCGCCGACCCGCTGCGCGGTCGCCGCCGGAGGACCGCCCATGCACGCCTGGCTCGCCCGACTCGACCAGCACTTCCCGGTGCGCTACACGGCCTGGCTGCTCAGCGCCGTCGGCGCGCTGCTCGCCGGCTTCACGTGGGTGGCCTTCGGCGTGGGCGGCGGCGTCGCGCTCGCGTGCCTGTTCCTCGTCGGCCTCGGCTGGCGCGACACGCGGCAGCAGCGCCACTCGGTGCTGCGCAACTACCCGGTGATCGGGCACCTGCGCTTCCTGCTGGAGTTCATCCGCCCCGAGATCCGCCAGTACTTCATCGAGAGCGACAACGAGGCGCATCCGTTCTCGCGCCAGCAGCGCTCGCTGGTGTACCAGCGCGCCAAGGGCGACTCCGACAAGCGCCCGTTCGGCACGCAGCTCGACGTGAAGCTGGCCGGCTACGAGTGGATCAACCACTCGATGGCGCCGACCGCGGTCGCGTCGCACGACTTCCGCCTGACCATCGGCGAAGGCCGTGCGCGGCCGTACAGCGCGAGCGTGTTCAACATCTCGGCGATGAGCTTCGGCGCGCTGAGCGCCAACGCCATCCTCGCGCTCAACGCGGGAGCCCGCAAAGGCGGTTTCGCGCACGACACCGGCGAGGGCTCGATCAGCGCGCATCACCGCGTGCACGGCGGCGACCTGATCTGGGAGATCGGCTCGGGCTACTTCGGCTGCCGCCGCGACGACGGCACGTTCGATCCCGAGCGCTTTGCCGCCGCGGCGCGCGATCCGCAGGTGAAGATGATCGAGCTGAAGCTGAGCCAGGGCGCGAAGCCCGGCCACGGCGGCGTGCTGCCCGGCGCGAAGGTCACGCCGGAGATCGCGGCGGCACGCGGCGTGCCCGAGGGCGTGGACTGCGTGTCGCCGGCGCGCCACTCGGCCTTCGACACGCCGCTGCAGATGCTGCAGTTCATCGACCGGCTGCGCGAGCTGTCGGGCGGCAAGCCGGTCGGCTTCAAGTTCTGCGTCGGCCACCCGTGGGAGTGGTTCGGCATCGCCAAGGCGATGCGCGACTCCGGGCTGCTGCCGGACTTCATCGTGGTCGACGGCGCCGAAGGCGGCACCGGCGCGGCGCCGCTGGAGTTCACCGACCACGTCGGCGCGCCGCTCCAGGAAGGGCTGCTGCTCGTGCACAACACGCTCGTGGGGCTGAACCTGCGGCCGCACATCCGCGTCGGCTGCGCCGGCAAGGTGGTGAGCGCGTTCGACATCGCGCGGCTGATGGCGCTGGGCGCCGACTGGTGCAACGCGGCGCGCGGCTTCATGTTCGCGCTCGGCTGCATCCAGGCGCAGACCTGCCACTCCGGCCACTGCCCGACTGGCGTGACCACGCAGGACCCGGTGCGCCAGCGCGCGCTCGTCGTGCCCGACAAGGCCGAGCGCGTGTACCGCTTCCATCGCCACACGCTCGAGGCGCTGAAGGAGCTGGTGCAGGCCGCGGGGCTGGAGCATCCGCGGCAGATCACGGCCGCGCACATCGTGCGGCGCGTGAACGACCACGAGGTGAAGCTGCTCGCCAACCTGCTGCCCTTCGTCAAGCCGGGCGAACTGCTCGCCGCCGAGCGCGGCGAGTGCGAGTGGCCGCACAACGTGTTCCGCCTGTACTGGCCGCTGGCCAGCGCGCACGGCTTCGGCGCGGCGCCGTCGGCGCTCGCGGTTCATTGAGCGTCCCACGTTGCGCGACCCGCAACGCCGCCCGTTCGGGTTGAGCGACACCGCCCGTTCGGGCTGAGCGATATCGCCCGTTCGGGCTGAGCCCGAACGGCGGGAGATTGAGGGGTCTCGTCGGTTCGGGAGTGCTCAACGGCGTCGACCCTGCACGCGCAGGGGTCGGCCCCGGCTCGCGGGGATGCGCGCGCGCGCGTGCGCCGGAACAATCCGCCGCATCCTGTCCCGCGCGCCGCGCGTCCTCCGCCGTACCGAGCCCCCACCATGACCGCCGTCTTCATCCTGCGCCGCGATCCCGCGGCGGCTGCGCAGCTGCAGTCCGAGCTCGCCAGCACACCGCGCACGCGCATCGCCGGCGTCGCGCATTCGGTGCGGGTCGCGCGCGAGCAGCTCGACCCGAGCGGCGCCGACATCGTGGTGGCCGACCTGCGGCTCGACGACGGCAGCGTGCTGGCGCTCGCGCACGAGCTGCATCCGGTGCCGCCGAGCGAGTCGCCGCCGAAGCTGCTGCTGGGGGCGCGCGCGGCCGACGATCCGCTGCTGATCGAGGCGCTGCGCGCCGGCGCCGACGGCTACGTGATCGAGGGCGACGCCTCGCGCAGCATCGGCATGGCGCTGGCCGAGACCATGCGCGACGAGGCGGTGCTGGCACCGCCGCTGGTGCGCCAGGTCACCGCGTACTTCTCGGCCGACGCGGCACGGCCGACGCTGCTGAAGCTGTCGGACGCCGACCGCGAGCTGCTGCTGCTGCTCGGCCGCGGCCTGCTGCCGTGGGAGATCGCGCGCCAGATGGCCGAGACCACGGCCTCCGACGTGCGGCGCCGCGTGCGCCAGGTGCTGCGCAAGATGCAGTGGGACCTGCGCGCCGGCATGCGCGCGCTGCAGGGCGCGGCGGCTACGCCTGCGGCGGCGCCGAGTCGATGAAGCTCTGGCGCTGCGCCAGCTTGTCGGCCAGCCGGCCGAGGTTCGGGTAGTCGGCGCGCCAGTCGATCTGCTGGAAGCGGAAGTCGAGGTAGCCGAGCGCGCAGCCGACCGCGATGTCGGCCAGCGAGAAGTGGATGCCGCAGCACCACGGCTTCTCGCCCAGGCCCTGGCTCATGGCCGACTTCCCGGAATGGGGCTCGAGTTTTTCTG
>CAZFET010000117.1:0-4579 GCA_964517545.1 uncultured Burkholderiaceae bacterium | reverse complement strand
CCTTGTGCATCTGCCGCTCGACCCACGCCGGGCTGCGCGCGTCGCCGCGCGGCGGCCACGTCTGCTCCAGGCGCGCGAGGATCAGCGCGTCGATCACGCCGTCGGCCAGCGCCTCCCAGGTGCGCACCTCGACGCGCTCGCGGCCCGTCGGCGGGATCAGCCGTCCCACCGGGCTGAGCGTGTCGACGTACTCGACGATGACGCGCGAGTCGAACACCGCCTCGCCGCCTTCGAGCACCAGGCACGGCACCTTGCCCAGCGGGTTGCACTTCATGATCGCGTCGCTTGCCCAGACGTCCTCGTGCTCGAACCGGTAGTCCAGCTTCTTCTCCGCCATCACGATGCGGACCTTGCGGACGTAGGGGCTGGTGGGCGATCCGATCAGCTTCATGTTTGTTGTGCAGGTGGACCCTGGGCGAAATCATTCTAGCGACGGCGCGCAGGCGCCGTGCCCCGCGGGTCAGCGGCGCAGGCCGAAGTCGACCATCGCCGGACGGCCGGGCAGATCGAGCGTCGCCGTCGCCGCCGGCGAGCGCGCCACCACCCGGCCGCGCCGCACCACGGCGAGGCGCTGCGCGCGCAGGCGGATCGCCTCGGCCGGCGAGCGCGCCTGCAGCAGCACGAAGTCGGCGTGGCAGCCGGGCTCGAGGCCGTAGCCCTGCAGCCCGAGGATGCGCGCGGCGTTGACGGTGACCGCGTCGAAGCACGCGCGCATGCCGTCCTGCGACGTCATCTGCGCCACGTGCAGGCCCATCGCGGCGACCTCCAGCATGTCGGCCGAGCCGAGCGCGTACCACGGGTCCATCACGCAGTCGTGGCCGAACGCGACGCTCAGCCCGGCGGCCATCAGCTCGGGCACGCGCGTCATGCCGCGGCGCTTCGGGTAGCCGTCGTGGCGGCCCTGCAAGGTGATGTTGATCAGCGGGTTCGCCACCACGTGCAGCCCCGCCTCGGCCATCAGCGGGATCAGCTTGGACACGTAGTAGTCGTCCATCGAGTGCATCGACGTCAGGTGCGAGCCGGTCACGCGGCCGTGCAGGCCGAGGCGCTGCGCGTGGTACGCCAGCGTCTCGACGTGGCGGCTCAGCGGGTCGTCGCTCTCGTCGCAGTGCATGTCCACCGGCAGGCCGCGCTCGGCGGCCAGCTCGCACAGCAGCCGCACGCTCTCGGCGCCGTCGGCCATGGTGCGCTCGAAGTGCGGGATGCCGCCGACCACGTCGACGCCGAGGTCCAGCGCGCGCTTCAGGTGGGCCAGCGCGTTCGGCGAGCGCAGCACGCCGTCCTGCGGAAAGGCGACGAGCTGCAGGTCGAGGTACGGCGCGACTCTTCGCTTCACGTCGAGCAGCGCCCGCACCGCGAGCAGCCGCTCGTCGCACACGTCGACGTGCGAGCGGATCGCCAGCAGCCCGCGCGCCACCGCCCAGTCGCAGTAGGCCAGCGCGCGCTCGACGATCGCCTCGTGCGTCAGCAGCGGCTTGAGTTCGCCCCACAGCGCGATGCCTTCGAGCAAGGTGCCCGAGCGGTTCACGCGCGGCAGCCCGTGGCTGAGCGTCGCGTCCATGTGGAAGTGCGCATCGACGAAGGGCGGACTGAGCAGCCAGCCTTCGGCGTCGATCACCTCGCCGGCCGGCGGCGCCGGCAGGTTCGGCCCGACCGCGGCGATGCGGCCGTCCTCGACGCGCAGGTCGACGCCCGAGCGCCCGTCGGGCAACGTGGCATTGCGGATCAGCATGCGGCCTCCGGTGGCGGCGGCAGCGCCGCACGTCTGAGGAGAATTGTCGCGCGCCATGACGTCGGACGGCATCGACACGTCCGCCGCGCACGCGCACGATGGCCTCGACCAACGCATCCCTCCACCCTCAGGAGCGCCACGTGAACGGCATCGACCTCCTCCCGCTGGCCGTCGGCCACATGATCGGCCTGGGCGCCATCGGCTCGTGCATCGGCGTGGGCATCATGGCCAGCCGCTATCTCGAGGCGTCGGCGCGCCAGCCCGAGCTGATGGAGCCGCTGCAGTCCAAGGTGTTCCTGCTGGTGGGCGTGCTCGACGGCGCGTTCATCATCGCCACCGGCATCGGGCTGTGGTTCGCGACGGCCAACCCGTTCGCGCGCTGAGCCGCGCGCGGGCGCGCCGTCACTTCGTGCCGAAGATGCGGTCGCCCGCGTCGCCGAGGCCCGGCACGATGTAGCCGTGGTCGTCGAGCTGGCGGTCGATGGCCGCGGTGTAGACCGGCACGTCGGGGTGGTGCGCGTGGAAGTTGCGCAGCCCCTCGGGCGCGGCCAGCAGGCACACGAAGCGGATCGACTTCGGCCGGGTCTCCTTCAGCCGCTCGACCGCGGCCACCGCCGAGTTGCCCGTCGCGAGCATCGGATCGAGCACGACGGCGTCGCGCTCCTCCATGTGCGGCGGCATCTTGAAGTAGTACTCCACCGCGACCAGGGTCCTGGGGTCGCGGTACAGGCCGATGTGCCCCACGCGCGCGCCGGGCACGACGTTGAGCATGCCGTCGAGGAAGCCCGCGCCGGCGCGCATGATTACCACGAACACCGTCTTCTTGCCGTCGATGACCGGGCTCCTCATCGTCTCGAGCGGCGTCTCGATCTCGATCATCTGCGTGGGCATGTCGCGCGTGACCTCGTAGGCCATCAGCATCGAGATCTCGCCCAGCAGGGTGCGAAAGCTGTTGGTCGAGCGGTCCTTCTGCCGCATCAAGGTGAGCTTGTGCTGCACCAGCGGGTGGTCGATGCGGTGCACGATGCCTGGCGTCGTCGTCATGCGTGGTTCTCCGTCGCAACTCGTCAGAACACGGTCCCGTCGCTCGCGATGTGCACCGGCGGCGCGCCGCCGGCGCGGCGCTCGGCGGCGATGCGCCGGCCGGCCAGCCAGGTGCCGCCTTCGAGCATGCAGGCCAGCGGCAGCGCCGGCGCGCCCAGGCGCTCGCGCACCGCCGGCAGCAGCTCGTCGAGCAGGCACACGGTCAGCGCGCGCCACTCGACCACCCACTCGTCGGCCGGCGTGTACGCGCGCGCGGCGAACTGTGCATCGCGCGGCTGCAGCACGCCCGAGTCGAGGAGCAGCCCGCCGTTGCGGTACTCGGGCAGGCCGGTCAGCTCGTCGAGGCCGTGCACCTGCACGCCGCCCCACTCGAACGGCTCGATCAGCGAATACGCCAGCCACTGCGACAGCTTGTGGAAGGGCACCCGGCCGGCGGCGCGGTGCGGCCACACGTCGCCCAGCGGCGTGCCGTCGTCGTGGCGCTGGCCGCTCGGCCAGATGCCGCTGAAGGCCTCGAGCAGCAGACCGAGCACGCGCGCGGCGCTGGTCGGGTGGTGCGGCGGCGCCGGCTTCGCGTGGCGCGGCGGCCGCGACGGCGCGTGCGGATGGTGCGTGAGCACGTCGAACAGGTGCCCCGGCTGGCCGCTCGACGTGAACCACTCGGGCCGCGCGCGCAGCGCCTCGCCCAATCGGTGCATCAGCGCGGCGCGGCCGTCGAGCCCGACCAGCGGGTTGTCGTCGCGCACCTGGAACATCTCGGCCAGCGCACGCGCATCGAGCGCGAGCAGCGCGGCCGCGTCGGCCCGGCACGGATCGCCGGCGTCCGACGAGAAGCGGCCCGCCATGAAGGCGCGCAGGCTCGCGACCGCGAGGCCCTCGGAGCGCGTGAACACGCCGCCGGTCTGCGGCTCGACATAGCGCCAGTCGGCGCCGGCGCCGGCGTCGAGCAGCACGCTCACCAGCGCGAGGTCGATGCGCGCGCGCGCGGCGGCGGCCTGCGTGCGCCCGGCCAGCGCGGCATCGAGCTCGGCCTTGCGGTCGACGCCGCCGGCCTCGAAGTGGCGCCAGCGGCTGTGGTACGGCACGCGCAGGTCGGGGAAGCGCTCGCGCGTCAGCGCGGCCACGCGGTCGGCGACGGCCGGCAGGCGCGAGCGGTCGAGCACGAAGTGCGCGGACTCGCCCGCCTCGACGAAGCGCGCCACCGCGCGGCAGCGCTCGCGGATCGCCGCCGGCGTGCGCAGGTACGCGACGCCGTCGCGCTCACTCAAGACCGCGCCCCTTCACGCTGGCCAGGCGCTGCTCGTCGGGCACCGCGCCGTCGGTGAAGTAGCCGGCGGCGATCTTGGCCTCGATCTCCACGCGCGCGTCGGCGGGCACCAGCGCGTCGGGAATCTTGACGCGCTCGCCGACCTCGATGCCCGAGCCGGTGATCGCGTCGTACTTGTCGTTGCTCATCGAGACCAGCCGGTGGATGCGGCGGATGCCCAGCCAGTGCAGCACGTCGGGCATCAGCTCCTGGAAGCGCATGTCCTGCACGCCGGCCACGCACTCGGTGCGCAGGAAGTACTTGTCGGCGCGGTCGCCGCCTTCCTGGCGCTTGCGCGCGTTGTAGACGAGGAACTTGGTCACCTCGCCGAGCGCGCGGCCTTCCTTGCGGCTGTAGACGATGAGGCCGACGCCGCCGCGGCCGCCGGCCTCGACGGCCTGCGCGCCCTGCACGCACTCCTCGATGGCGTGCGTCAGGTACGGCCGACAGGTGCAGATGTCGGAGCCGAACACGTCGGAGCCGTTGCACTCGTCGTG
>CAZFET010000116.1:0-10057 GCA_964517545.1 uncultured Burkholderiaceae bacterium | reverse complement strand
GCCGGTGTCACCGGCCTTCCTGTTCGCGCTGTTGCTGTGGCCGGCCTACTGCCGCGCGCTGATGGCGCTGCAGGCGCAGGACGTGCAGCCGGCCGAAGCCCAGCGCCGGGCCGCGGACCTGGTCACGGTGCACCAGCTGGATACCGTGGCGCTGCCGCGGCGTTTCTCGCTGCCGATGCAGGAGATCTGGCTGCTGCAGTCGCGCTTCCCGGTGGTCGACCGGCCGGCGCCGGTCTACCTGCTGCACGGCTGGCTGAAGGCCGGCGCGCCCAGGGGCGACGCCAGGTCCGCGGCCCCGGGCGTCGCGTCGCCGCGGCTCGACGTCGGCGAGCTGTCCGGCACCGTGGTGCTGCAGGTCGGCCGCGAGCGCAGCCTCGCGTTCGCCGAGTCCGGCCGCGCGACCCTGGTCGAGCGACGCGACGAGGCCGCATTGCGCATGCACACGCTGCGCGACGGCGACGCCTACGTGCAGCGCGGCACGCGCGACGGCGCGGTCGCCTCGCGCCTGCCTGCCGACGCGCTGGCGCAGATGCCGCGCGCCTTCGCCGATTCGCTGCCGCTGCGCGCGCCGCGCTTCGACGGCGTGCGCCTCGAGCCCGCGGGCGCGGCCGACATCGAGTACGACGAGGCCGCGCCGTGGATCAACGCCGAGGCGTCGCTGCGCGGCGTGTTCCGCCAGCGCTGGGCCGCCAAGGCGCGCGACGCGCGGTTCCGCGCCGGCCTGGTGGCCGACCTCAAGTCGCATCCCGAGTGGGCGCGCGTGCTGTGGCCCGAGAAGTTCCAGCCGAAGAAGCCGGCCGTCGCGGCGGCACGGCCCGCCGCGCCGCCGGCGGCGAAGGCGGCGCCGGCGGTCGGCACGGCGGCCTCGCCGACGGCATCCGACGCGACGCCCGTCGCCGCGGCGACGTCCTCCGCCACGTCCACCACCACACCGGCCACCACGGCGGCCACCACGGCGGGCGACAGCACGCCCGCGCCGGACGCCATCGCCGCCTGGCCCGCGCGCATGCCGCCGCGCTGAGCCGGTCGTCGCATCCACCTTCTTCCCGGAGCCCGCACGATGAGACTGCTGCTGAAGTTCAACCTCGCCTTCGTGGCCGTGTTCCTGGCCGGCCTGGCGCTCACCGGCGCGGTCACGCGCGGGCTGCTCGAGCGCAACGCGAAGGAAGAAGTGCTGCAGAACGCGCGCTTCATGCTCGAGAAGGCGCTCGCGGTGCGCTCGTACACCTCGACGCAGGTCGCGCCGCTGCTCGAGACGCAGATGAAGTACAGCTTCCTGCCGCAGTCGGTGCCCGCCTTCTCGGCCACCGAGGTGCTCGGCAAGCTGCAGAAGAGCTTTCCCGACTACAGCTACAAGGAAGCCACGATCAACCCGACCAACCCACGCGACCGCGCGGTGGAGTGGGAGGTCGACGTGATCTCGGAATTCCGCAAGACGCCCGACAGCAAGGAGTTCATCGGCCAGCGCGACACGCCGGGCGGCCGTGCGCTGTACATCGCGCGGCCGATCAGGATCGCCGACAACGCCTGCCTGCGCTGCCACAGCCACGTCGACAGCGCGCCGCGCACCCTGGTCGAGAAGTACGGCCCGGCCAACGGCTTCGGCTGGCACCTGGGCGAGATCGTCGGCGCGCAGATCGTGTCGGTGCCGATGGCCGTGCCGCTGGAGCGCGCCGCGCAGGCGTGGAAGACCTTCATGCTGCTGCTCACGGGCGTGTTCGTGGCCATCGGTGCGGCGCTCAACGCGATGCTGTGGTGGCTGGTGATCCGCCCCGTCACCAGGCTCTCGGCGATCGCCGACCGCGTGAGCCTGGGCGACCTGAAGGCGCCGCCCTTCGCCGCCGGCGGCCGCGACGAGATCGGCGTGCTCGCCCAGTCCTTCGCGCGCATGCGCAAGAGCCTGGTGCAGGCGCTGAAGATGCTGGAGAGCCAGCCGGCATGAAGGCGCACGGCCGCCCCCCCGCGACGAGGACGCAGCGATGAGCGCCCGACCGCTCGAGCCCGACACCGTCGCGGCCTTCGCGCCGCTGCCGCGGCGGCTGGGCAAGTACGAGATCCAGCGCGTGCTCGGCGAAGGCGCGATGGGCGTGGTGTACCAGGCCTTCGACCCGGTGATCCACCGGCCGGTGGCGCTGAAGACGATCCGGCGCCCGCTGCTGCAGACGGCGGCGCCGGACATGTCGGCGGCGCTGCGCTTCCGGCACGAGGCGCAGGCCGCGGGGCGCCTGTCGCACCCGAACATCGTGTCGGTGTACGAGTACGGCGAGGACGGCGACGACACCTTCATCGCGATGGAGTACGTGGAAGGTCACCCGCTGGCGCGCGGCACGACGCGCGGCATCCGACTGCCGGTGGCCGACGTGCTGAGCGTGATGGCGCAACTGCTCGACGCGCTGCACGCGGCGCACGAGCAAGGCGTGTGGCACCGCGACGTGAAGCCGGCCAACCTGATCGTCACGCCCGACGGTCGCCTGAAGGTCACCGACTTCGGCATCGCGCGCATCGACACGGCCGACATGACGCAGACCACGTCGACCATGGGCTCGCCGGGCTACATGGCGCCCGAGCGCTACACCGGCGAGGCGCCCGACCGGCGCGTGGACATCTTCGCCGCCGGCGTGCTGCTGTACGAGCTGCTGAGCGGCGCGCCGCCCTTCATGGGCCCGAGCAACACGGTGATGTACCAGGTGCTGCACACCGACCCGCCGCCGCCGTCGGCCGCGCCGCTGCGCGACCCGCCGCCCGCGTGCTTCGACGCGGTGGTGGCGCGCGCCATCGCCAAGCGCCCCGACGCGCGCTTCGAGTCCGCGCACGAGTTCCGCGATGCGCTGGCCGAGGCGGCCGCGTCGGCCGGCATCGCGGCCATCGCGCCACGGCTGTCGCGCGAGGCGGTGGCGCGGCTCGCGCCGCTGCCGCCGGACCTGCCGCCGACGCCCGAGGCCCTGGGCACCGACTCCGGCCGCGCCTCGTCCCGCGCACCGACGACCGCACCGCCGCCCGCGTGGGACCCGGCCACGCTCGACCGGCTCGAGGGCCTGCTGCGGCCGCATCTCGGGCCGCTCGCGCGCGTGGTCGTGAAGCGCCACGCCGCAGAGTGCACGGGGCTCGCGGCACTGGTCGCGCGGCTCGCGCGCGAGGCGCTGACGGCCGACGACCGGCGCAGCTTCCTCGCCGACGCGGCGACCGCGTTCGGCTCGCGCTGCCGGCCGACCGCGCCGGCGAGCGCATCGTCCGCGCCGGGCGCGGCGCCGGCCGCGCCGCTGTTCCCCGTGCTCGGCGCCACGCCGATGCGGCCCGAGACGGTGGAGGCGGCGCGCCAGGTGCTCGCGTCGCACATCGGCCCGATCGCGCGGCTGATGGTGCGCAACGCCGCGTCGGTGGCGTCGACGCGCGAGCACTTCTTCGCGCTGCTGGCCGACCTGAGCGGCGACTCGGTCGAGCGCGACGTGCTGCTGCGCGACCTGGCGCGGCTGCGCTGAGACGGCGCCGGCTCAGCGCGCCGCGGCCACGGCAGCCGCGGGCGCAGCGGCACCGGGCACGTCGTCGCCATCGTCCTCGCCGAGGAAGCCGCCGCTCTGGTGGGCCCACAGCCGCGCGTACAGGTCGCCGCGCGCGAGCAGGCTGCGGTGGTCGCCCTCCTCCACCACGCGTCCGTGGTCGAGCACGATCAGCCGGTCCATCGCGGCGATGGTCGACAGCCGGTGCGCGATGGCAACCACGGTCTTGCCTTCCATCAGCCGGTACAGGCTCTGCTGGATGGCCGCCTCGACCTCGCTGTCGAGCGCGCTCGTGGCCTCGTCGAGCAGCAGGATCGGCGCGTCCTTCAGCATCACGCGGGCGATCGCGATGCGCTGGCGCTGCCCGCCCGAGAGCTTGACGCCGCGCTCGCCCACGTGCGCGTCGTAGGCGCTGCGTCCCTTCGGGTCGACGAGATCGCGCACGAACTCGTGCGCCTCGGCGCGTTCGGCGGCCGCGCGCATCTGCTCGTCGGTCGCGTCGGGACGGCCGTAGACGATGTTGTCGCGCACCGAGCGGTGCAGCAGCGACGTGTCCTGCGTCACCATGCCGATCTGCGCGCGCAGGCTCTCCTGGGTAACGCCGGCGATGTCCTGGCCGTCGATCAGGATGCGGCCGTCGGCCACGTCGTAGAAGCGCAGCAGCAGGTTGACGATCGTGCTCTTGCCGGCGCCCGACCGGCCCACGAGGCCGATCTTCTCGCCCGGCCGGATCACGAGGTTCAGCCGGTCGATCACGCGCCGGTCGGCGTCGCCGTAGCCGAAGCTCACGTGGTCGAAGCGGATCTCCCCGCGCGTGACCACCAGCGGCTTCGCGTCGGGCCGGTCCAGCACCGTGTGCGGCTTCGACAAGGTGGCCATGCCGTCGCGCACCGTGCCGACGTGCTCGAACAGCTCGGCCATCTCCCACATCACCCAGTGCGAGATGCCGTTGAGCCGCAAGGCCATCGCCGTGGCCGCCGCCACCGCGCCGACGCCCACCTCGCCGCGCGACCACAGCCACAGGGTCGCGCCCGCGGTGGCCAGGATGAGGGCGATGCTCAAGGTGTGGTTCACCACCTCGAAGCCGCTCACCAGCCGCCACTGCCGCTGCACCGTGCCGAGGAACTCGTGCATCGCGGCGCGGGCGTAGCCGGCTTCGCGGCGCGCGTGGGAGAACAGCTTGACGGTCGCGATGTTGGTGTACGCGTCGGTGATGCGGCCGGTCATCATCGAGCGCGCGTCGGCCTGCTGCTGCGCCAGCCGCCCGAGCCGCGGCACGAAGTACCACAGCGCCAGCACGTACAGCGCGAGCCAGCCCATGAACGGCAGCAGCAGCCATGCATCGAAGCCGCCGACCACCGCGGTCATCGTGACGAAGTAGATGACCACGAACACGAGGATGTCGGCGACGATCATCACCGTGTCGCGCACGGCCAGCGCCGTCTGCATGACCTTGGTGGCCACGCGGCCGGCGAACTCGTCCTGGTAGAAGCCCATGCTCTGCTCGAGCATCAGCCGGTGGAAGTTCCAGCGCAGCAGCATCGGGAAGTTGCCGGCCATCGCCTGGTGCTTGATCAGGCACCACAGCAGCACCACCAGCGGGCTCGCCGCCAGCACGGCGGCCAGCAGCAGCAAGGTGCCGCCTTCCTCGGCCCACAGCCGCTCGCGCGGCACGCGCGAGAGCCAGTCGACCACGCTGCCGAGCATCGCGAACAGCAGCGCCTCGAACGCGCCGATCAGCGCGGTGAGCACCGTCATGCCCGCGATGAGCGGCCGCAGGCCCTTCGTGCACGACCACACGAACGCGACGAAGCCCGCGGGCGGCGACGGCGGCGCCGCGTCCGGGTAGGGGTGGACGAGGCCCTCGAAGCGGGCGAACAGGCTGGAGAACAAGGCGCGCTCCCGGCAAAGGGGGCGAGAGCGTAGCGGATGCGCCGGCGAGCGTCGATGGCCCGCCCGGCGCGCGACTCGCGTCGCGCCAAAGCGCGCTGCGCTCAGCCCGCGACCAGCCCGTCCATGCGCACGACCTCGAAGTCGCGCCCGCGCACCTGGCGCAGTTCGCGCACGAGCGCGTCGTCGTTCCAGCGCTCGTCGGGCGCGCCGCTGACGTACCAGTTGCTGCCGTTGTCGGCGACGATCATCCCGTGCGTCTTCATCGCCGTCAGCAGCGCGCGCGTCTCGGGGCTGAACGAGCCCGGGATCCGGAAGCTCGCCTTGAGGCGCACGCGCATGCCCATCGGCGGCAGCTGGGCGCTCGTGTTGCTGCTGGCCCAGTGGGTGGCCGGCGGCACGCAGGCGCGGCGCGACCGCGCGACCGTGAAGCGCAGCGCGTGGCGGATGCCGCCCGGCCCGAGCGCGGCTTCCTCGTAGCGCGCGAGGCCGGGGAAGATCGGCAGCCCGGCCGCGTCGGCGCTGGTCCAGCCCGGTTGCGCGCCGGGACGCACCACGTTGCCGTCGAGGTGGAACACGGCTCCGCAGTCCGCGTTCCACGACCCGTCGGCGTTCGGGAAGGCGCGGAAGAGTTCGTACAGGCGCTGCGCGTCGCGGTCGATCACGATGACGTGCCGGTCGCCGCCGGCCGCCGCGCCGCCTTCGACGGGCGCGTCGCGCGGCACCGGGTACGGACCGGGATCGCTCTCGTCGCCGTAGGCGGTCCAGTGCATCGTCACGCGCGGCTGCGTGCCGGCCACGACGACGTACGGAATCCCGATCGGCGCGCCGTCGTACAGGCCCGCGCCGAAGTCGGGGTGCAGGCCGGTGTCCAGGCCGATGCTCGCGATCAGCGCGTCGGAGTCGGGATCGACCGGCGCCGACGACACGTCGGCGTTCCAGGGGTTGTCGGCCGGGAACGCGATCGCGCCGTTCAGCGCGGCGCCGATGCCGAGCGCCGCAGCGCGGAAGTCGCCGTGGCCACCGCCAACGGTAGGGGGTGCCGGCGGCGATCCGCCGGAGGCGGGCGGCGGCACGTTCGCGTCGCCGGCGGCCGATCCGCCGCCGCCGCAGGCCGGCAGCCACAGGCTGCCGAGGGTGGCCAGCGCAATCCTGCGGCGCCGCTCGTCGTGGGCTCGGGACTGCATGCGGCGCATTCTGGGAACGCGTGCCGCGCGGACGTGTCAACACGAGGTAACCGCCGTGACCTCGCGCCGATCGGCGTGAAGCAGTGCGCACCGCAGGTCGCCGCGGCAGGTATGCTGCACCCGAGTCCTCGAGGAGTCTCCTTTGCCCACACCGAACTACGCGTACGAGAAACGACAGCGCGAGCTGGCCAAGAAGCGCAAGGCCGAAGAGAAGCGCCAGCGCAAGCTGCAGCAGCGCCCCGACGGCAGCACGCCGGCCGACGAGTCGGCCGCGCAGCCGGCCACCGAGGGCGCCGCGCCCGCGCCCGCCGAGCCCGGCCGCTGACGCGGTCGCGGCGCCGGCCGCACAAACGAAAACCGCGGCCGAAGCCGCGGTCGTTCAGAGGGCGCGAGCCCGCGTCGTCAGATGACGCGGATGTTCGCGGCCTGCAGGCCCTTCTGGCCCTGCTTCACCTCGAACTCGACGCGCTGGTTCTCCTGCAGCGACTTGAAGCCGCCGTCGTTGCGGATCTCGCTGAAGTGCGCGAACAGGTCCTTGCCGCCCGACTCGGGCGTGATGAAGCCGAAGCCCTTGCCGTCGTCGAACCACTTGACGATGCCGGTTTGCGTGGTGCTCATGAGTGCGTTTCCTTGAAAACAGTTGAAGAGAGGAACGGACAATCACCGCACGGACGCAGGTCCGCGCGGACAGAGACACTCAAGAAACGCCAACCGGGAACTGAACCTGTGGGCCGGCCGCGCAGCGCGGTGCCACAACGGAGGCACGGGACGCGGGGCGGTACGCAAGAAAGACCTTGAGAAAACGGCCTTGTGCGTGTCTGCGGAGCGGAGTGTACCTGTTTTGCGGCGCCGGAACTTCGGACGTGCGGCGACGCTCTGATCGCGCACGCGGTTCAGCGCCGTCCCTTCACTGCCCGTCCCATCACCGCAGTCCCCTCCACCACGACCTTCGACCGCACGCCGCACGTCCCGATGCAAACCCACGAACAACGCGCCCTGCTGACCATCGCCTTGCTCGCCGCCTTCGCCGACGGCGCCAAGCACGATCGCGAGCGCGACCAGATCCGCCGCATCGCCGAGTCGCTGGGCGGCCCGGGCGGCTCGCCCGACCTCGCGTCGGTCTACCAGGACGTCCTGCTCAAGCGCGCGAGCGCGACCCAGGCCGCCGAGGCGCTCACCGACGCCGACCACCGACGCCTCGCCTACGAGATGGCCGTGTGCGTGTGCGACGCCGACGGGGCACGCTCCGAGGCCGAGAACGGCTTCCTGCGCGAGCTGCAGCGCGCGCTGAAGATCGACGACGCGGATGCCGACGCGGCCCGGCGCGAGCCCGACACCTTGGCCGCATTGCCGCTGGCCGAGGCCGCTCCCGCGCCGTCGCGCGCCGCCGGGGCGCCCGCGCCGGCCATGACCGCACCGAACGTGCCCGAGGCCGAGCTTGACAAGACCATCCTCAACCACGCCATCCTCGCCGGTGCGCTCGAGCTGCTGCCGCAGTCGTGGGCGTCGATGGCGATCATTCCGGTGCAGATGAAGCTCGTGTACCGCATCGGGCAGGCCTGGGGCCATCAGCTCGACCAGGGGCACGTGAAGGAGTTTCTCGCGACGGCCGGTGTCGGTCTCACGTCGCAGTACCTCGAGCAGTTTGGCCGCAAGCTGCTCGGCGGACTGCTCGGCAAGGTCGGCGGCGGGCTCGGCCGCACCCTGGGCGGCGCGGCCACCGGCATCGCGTTCTCGTTCGCCACCACCTACGCGCTCGGCCAGCTGGCCAAGCGCTACTACGCCGGCGGCCGCCAGATGAACACCGCGGTGCTGCGCGACACCTTCTCGTCGCTGCTGGGCCCCGCCAAGCAGTTGCAGGCGCAGTACCTGCCGCAGATCGAACAGCGCGCGCGCACGCTCGACCCCGCCCAGATCGTGGCGATGGTCCGGCAAGCCTGAGAGGCGGGCGCACTGCGGCATCATCCCGACCATTCGAAGCCGTCCACGAGCACTGGAGACCCTGATGAAGACCTGGCTGATCGCGCTCTCGATGGCCGTCGCCGGCGCGACGTTCACGCTCGCACCGGTCGACGCCGACGCCCGTCGCCTCGGTGGCGGCAAGGCCGCCGGCATGCAGCGGCAGATGCCCGCCAAGCCGGCCGACACCACGCCGAACACGCCGCCGCAGCAGGCGGCGAACCCGACGCCGGCACCTGCGAACGCCGCGCCGGCGGCCGCGCCTGCTGCCGCCGGGGCCGCGGCCGCGGCCGGCAAGCGCTCCTGGCTCGGTCCGATCGCCGGCATCGCGGCCGGCCTCGGCATCGCGGCGCTGCTCAGCCATCTCGGGCTCGGCGAGGCGTTCGCCAACATGCTGACCCTCGTGCTGCTGGCGGTGGTCGCGTTCTTCGTGGTCCGCTGGCTGCTGCGGCGCTTCGCCGGCGGCGGCCAGGCTGCGCCGCGCGGCATGCAGTACGCCGGCGCCGGTGCGCCGATCGGCGGCACCGACGCGGCCCGCACACACGACGCCGGCGCGCCGATGCAGCGCAGCGCGCTCCCCGCCTCGCTCGACGTCCCGGCCACACGCGACGCGGCGGCACAGCCGTCGGCGTCGGCGTCGGCATCGGCATCGGTGGCGCCCGATGGCTTCGACGCGCAGGCGTTCGAGCGCCTCGCGAAGATGATCTTCATCCGCCTGCAGGCGGCCCACGACGCCGGGCAGGTCGACGACCTGCGCAAGTTCACGACACCCGAGCTGTTCGCGTCGCTGCGCGCCGACCTGCTCGAGCGCGGCGACACGACGCAGCAGACCGACGTGCTGCAGCTCGACGCGCAGGTGGTCGACACCGCGCAGCAGGACGACCAGTGGATCGTGACGGTGCGCTTCCGCGGCCTGATCCGCGAGCAGGCCGACGCCGCGGCCGAGCCGTTCGACGAGCTGTGGCACCTCGTCAAGCCGGTCGACGGCAGCCGCGAGTGGGCCATCGCCGGCATCCAGCCCGGCGCCTGAACGCGTTCTCTGGCACAATCCGCCCCGAACCGACGCCGCCTCCGCGCGGCGTCGGTTCTTTGTGAGCACCGCACGGTGCGGCGCTCCGACGCTCATCCCCTCTGACCTCTCCATTCGAGCGCGCTCGACGCCTGTTCGAGCCCGGGTCGGCGGCGATGCCCCCGATCCCTCGAAGGACGTCATCGTGAATTTCGACACCCTGGGTCTCGCGCCCGAGATCCTCCATGCCGTGGCCGCGTGCGGCTACTCCGAAGCCACGCCGGTGCAGGCGCAGGCCATCCCCGCCGCGCTGGGCGGCGTCGACCTGCTGGTCTCGTCGCAGACCGGCAGCGGCAAGACCGCCGCGTTCGTGCTGCCGGCGCTGCAGCGCATCCTCGCCGCGCGGCTCGACCCCGCCAAGCGCCGCGCCAAAGGCGCGCCCGCGGGTCCGCGCGTGCTCGTCCCCGCGCCGACGCGCGAGCTGGCGCAGCAGGTCACGCGCGCGGCCGTCCAGT
>CAZFET010000115.1:0-10125 GCA_964517545.1 uncultured Burkholderiaceae bacterium | reverse complement strand
ACGGCCGCAGAGTGCAGGCCCGCGTCGAACGGCGGGTCGACGAACACGAGGTCGAGCGCCGCGGGCGGCGCCGCGCGCATCCAGCGCAACGCGTCGGCCGCCTCGACGCGCAGGCGCTGCGGGTCGGCCTTCAGCCGCGCGGCCGACTCGCGCAGGCTGCGCACGAGCGCCGGGTCGCGCTCGAGCAGCAGCACCGAGGCCGCACCGCGCGAGGCCGCCTCGAAACCGAGCGCGCCGCTGCCGGCGAAGGCGTCGAGCACGCGCCAGCCGGCGAGGTCCTGCCCGAGCCAGTTGAACAAGGTCTCGCGCACGCGGTCGGGCGTGGGCCGCAGGCCGGGGCGGTCGGCGACCGGCAGCTTCGACCGCTTCCAGCAGCCGCCGACGATGCGCACCTCGCGCGGCGGCGCGCCGCGCGTCATGAGCGCACGGGGATGCCGCGCGCGGCCATCAGCGCCTTGGCCTCGCCGACCGTGTGCTGACCGTAATGGAAGATGCTCGCCGCGAGCACCGCGTCGGCGCCGCCGACGGTGATGCCGTCGCACAGGTGCTCGAGGGTGCCGACGCCGCCCGAGGCGATCACCGGCACGGGCACGGCGTCGGCCACGGCGCGCGTGAGCTCGAGGTCGAAGCCCGACTTCGTGCCGTCGCGGTCCATGCTGGTCAGCAGGATCTCGCCGGCACCGTGGTCGGCCATGCGCACGGCCCACTGCACCGCGTCGAGGCCGGTGGGGCGCCGGCCGCCGTGCGTGTACACGTCCCAGCCGGGCGCGCCGCCGTCGCGGCGTTTGGCGTCGATGGCCACCACGATGCACTGCGCGCCGTACTTGTCCGACGCGTCGCGGATGACCTGCGGATTCGCCACCGCGGCGGAGTTGAAGCTGACCTTGTCGGCTCCGGCGTTGAGCAGCCGCCGCACGTCGTCGACCGTGCGCACGCCGCCGCCGACCGTGAGCGGGATGAACACCTGCGAGGCCACCGCCTCGATCATGTGCAGGATCAGGTCGCGCTCGTCGGACGTGGCCGTGATGTCGAGGAAGGTCAGCTCGTCGGCGCCCTGCTCGTTATAGCGCGCGGCGACCTCCACCGGATCGCCGGCATCGCGCAGCTCGACGAAGTTGACGCCCTTGACCACGCGGCCGCCGGTCACGTCGAGGCAGGGGATGATGCGCTTGGCGAGCATGCGACGATTATCACGGCCGGCGGCGGCAAGGCTCGCGCGGCGGGTGTCATCCGAGGTTCTCATGACTGCGCACCGCGCACCGCCCGGCTACGATGTCGGCACAAGGAAAGGGAGGAACCATGATGTCGACCCGATGTCGTGCCGCTCTGGCATGCGCCGCGCTCGTACTGCTGAACGGGTGCGGCGGCGGCGGATCTGCAGACGCGGAGACGGCCCCGAGCGGGCCCGAGGTACCGCTCGCGATCACGGCGGCGAGCGGACCGCAGGCGATGGCGCTGACCCTCGGCCTCGCCGAGAGTGCCCTGATGCTCGGGCACGCGGCGCGGGAGGAAGTCGCCGAGGCTCGACGGACCATGCCCGCCGGTACGGCACGACCGTGCCCGAGCGGCGGCCTGCGCGAAGGGACCCTGGACGATCGCGATGCCTCCGGCGGGGTGACGGCCGGAGACGTGCTGCGACTGCGCTACACGAACTGTTGGCTGCCGTGGGTGGTCGGTGTCGCCAGCGGCGACCTGGTGATCGAGGTCGAGACGTCGGCTCGGTCCGACGGCGTGGCGGGTCGCGTGTCGTTCGGCTCGGGCCTGCGGCTCAGCGAGCCGGGTGCCACGGCCGACATCATCGTCGGCGGCGAGTTTCGCTTCGACGCGTACGCGGCACGGCTCGACTCTGCCATGAGGGTCAGTGCGGTCGACCGTGCGGCCCTTGTCGTCGGCCAGCGCGCCGGTCGCACGACGGTCGAGGAGCGGCTTCGACGGTTCGACATCCGCAAGGCCCTGGATCTGCGCACCGCGCGCTATGAGTGGCGGGCCGAAGTGCAGCATGCGAGCGGCACGCTCGGCGGACTGGTCGAGGTGACGACCGAGGAAGCCCTGACGGGCTGGGCGGGCGCGGTCCCCGACACGGGCCGCGTCAGATTGATCGGCGCGCGAGACACATCGGCCGAACTGCGTGCGCAGGGACTGCCGGCGCGCATCATCGCCACGGTGCTCGTCGATGCCGACGGCAACGGCACCGCCGACGCGACCGATCAGCTCGACTGGACGACGGCGCTGGCCGGCTACGTGTTCTGGGCCGAAGGCGCCGCGCCACCGAACCTCTGGACAACGAACGTCTATCCGTCGTTCGGCGTGCAGCTGCCGGACTTCCGCCTGATCCAGGACGCGAGCGCACCGCCCGTGCGGCTCCCGCTGCAGCCCTCGATCACCTGGCACATGTCGATGCCAGTCGATCCCGCGTCGCTGCCTCCGCTCGCGCTGCGGCGTGGCGATGCCGACCCGTCGTCGAGAGGGCCCGACGCGGACTGGGGGCCGCTGCTGGTGCCGCTTGCCGTCACGGTCGAGGGCACACGCATCACCTTGAGCGCCAGTCAGCAGTTGCAGCCCGGGCGACGCTACGAAGTCGTCAGCATCGACGCCCCATTGGCTCCCTTTCCGGTACTCGTCTCGTTGCGCGACTCGCTCGGTCGCACCGGCGTGGTCAGCGCCGGATACTTCACGCGGTCGGGACTCAGAGCCATCGCGGGACTCCCGTCCGGGCTGCCGACCGGCTCGACAGACAGCTTCGTCGTCGATGCCTCGTCGTCGGCCGACGACGAGGCCACCATCGCGAGCTACGCGTGGCGACAGGTCGGCGGCCCGCAGGTCGCGATCGACGCGCCGGACAGCGCGGCCCCGCGCATTCGCCTGCTATCGGGCTGGCCATCGTCGGCAACGGCCGTCGACCTCGAAGTCACCGTGACCAACACGCGCGGTGAACAGGACGTCGCGCGCATGACTGCGCCGCTGGTTCCGATCCCGTCGGGGCAGCGCATCCTGTACTTCCGCAGCGCGCCCGGGTCCTACTTCGGGGATGGTCGCGTCCGCGTATTCGGCGACGACGCGGTCTGGTCGTTCCCGAATGTCGGCAGCCACGCACTGCAAGTGAACTTGCGCGAGGCCGACGGCACGCGATGGTGGATCACGTTCGGCGACTCACAGGGAGTCCCGGTGCAGCCGGGGCGCTACGAGGGCAACCGCAACACTATGCCGCACTTCCTTCACTTCGCAGGCAGCAGTCTCGCGGATTCGTGGGAACGCTGGACCATGGATCTGCGCGACTTCGCCCGCGACGGGTCGGGCCAGATCACGCGCCTCGATGCCGACTTCTTCCTCGAAGGATCGACGAGCCGTCTCTACGGCTCGATTCGGATCGACAGCAGCACGCCCGTGCGGCCATGACGCGACTCTCGGCGGCGCGCTCGCTTCGGTCAGCTCAAGGCTCGCCGTTGAGTTCGTCGGCGCGCTTCTGCGCCGCGGTGAAGTCGAGGTCGCCGCTGTAGATGGAGCGGCCGCAGATCACGCCTTCGACGCCTTCGCTCTCGACGGCGCAGAGCTTCTCGATGTCGGCCAGGCCGGCCAGTCCGCCCGACGCGAACACCGGCACGCTGAGCGCCTGCGCGAGCTTCACGGTGGCCTCGATGTTGATGCCGGTGAGCATGCCGTCGCGGCCGATGTCGGTGTAGATCACGCCTTCGACGCCGTAGTCCTCGAACTTCCTCGCGAGGTCGATCACCTCGTGGCCGGTGAGCTTGCTCCAGCCGTCGGTGGCGACCTTGCCGTCGCGGGCGTCGAGGCCGACGATGATGTGGCCGCCGAAGGCGCTGCACGCATCCTTCAGGAAGCCGGGGCTCTTGACCGCGGCCGTGCCGATGATCACGTAGCTCAGTCCGTCGTCGAGGTAGCGCTCGATGGTGTCGAGGTCGCGGATGCCGCCGCCGATCTGCACCGGGATCTCGTCGCCCACCTCGGCGAGGATGGCCTTCACGGCTGCCTCGTTGACCGGCTTGCCGGCAAAGGCGCCGTTCAGGTCCACCAGGTGCAGCCGCCGTGCGCCGGCGTCGAGCCAGCGCCGCGCCATCGCGGCCGGGTCGTCGCCGAAGGTGGTGGAGGCCTTCATGTCGCCTTGTTTCAGGCGCACGCACTTGCCGTCTTTCAGGTCGATCGCCGGGATCAGCAGCATGGCTTCGGGAAGGAAGCAGGAGGGAAGGCGCAGGGGCGAGAAGGCGCAGTCGCGGTGCGTCAGGGCTTCCAGTCGAGGAAGTTCCGATACAGGGCGAGTCCGTGGGCGGCGCTCTTCTCGGGGTGGAACTGGGTCGCAAAAATGTTATCGCGCGCGATGGCACTGGTAAAGCGAACGCCGTACTCGGTTTCGCCGACGCTGTGGCGCGGCTCCGACGGCACGGCGTAGAAGCTGTGCACGAAGTAGAACCACGCACCGTCGGGCACGCCGGCCCACAGCGCGTGCGGCTGCGCCTGGTGCACGCGGTTCCAGCCCATCTGCGGCACCTTGTAGCGGCTGCCGTCGTCCTGGCGCCGGCCCTCGAGCCGAAAGCGCAGGCAGCGGCCCGGCAGCAGCGCGAGGCCGGGCGTGTCCTGTTCCTCGCTGTGCTCGAGCAGCATCTGCATGCCCACGCACACGCCCATCAGCGGCTTGGCGGCGGCGGCCTCGAGCACCGCGTCGCGCAGGCCGGAGCCGGCGAGTTCGCGCATGCAGTCGCGCATGGCGCCCTGGCCGGGCAGCACGATGCGCTCGGCCGCACGCACGTCGTCGGGGTTCGACGTCACGCGCACCTCGACGTCGCGGCCGGCGGCGACGTGCAGCACGGCCTGCGACACCGAACGCAGGTTGCCCATGCCGTAGTCGACGACGGCGACGAGGCGCTTCATGGCCTCAGAGCGTGCCCTTGGTCGACGGCACCACGCCGGCGCTGCGCGGATCGAGTTCCAGCGCCATGCGCAGCGCGCGCGCGAAGGCCTTGAAGACGGTCTCGCACTGGTGGTGCGCGTTGTCGCCCTTGAGGTTGTCGATGTGCAGCGTGACCAGCGCGTGGTTGGCGAAGCCCTGGAAGAACTCGTAGGCGAGCTGCGTGTCGAAGCCGCCGATCATGCCGGCCTTGAAGCGCACGTCCATGTGCAGCCCGGGGCGGCCGGAGAAGTCGACCACCACGCGCGACAGCGCCTCGTCCAGCGGCACGTAGGCGTGGCCGTAGCGGCGGATGCCGGCCTTGTCGCCCGCGGCCTTGGCGACGGCCTGGCCGAGCGTGATGCCGACGTCCTCGACCGTGTGGTGGCCGTCGATGTGCAGGTCGCCCTTCGCGTCGATCTCGAGGTCGATCAGCCCGTGGCGCGCGATCTGGTCGAGCATGTGGTCGAAGAAGCCGATGCCGGTGGCGAGCTTCGCGTCGCCGCGGCCGTCGAGGTCGACCCGCACGCGGATCTGCGTTTCCTTGGTGTCGCGGCGCACCTCGGCGACGCGGGTGGTCGTGGTCATAGGCTGGCCCTCAGGGCATCGAGCATCAGGGTGTTCTCGTCGGGCGTGCCGATGGTCAGGCGCAGGCACTGCGCCAGCAGCGGGTGCAGCCCCGCGACGTGCTTGACCAGCACGCCGCGCGACTTCATGCCCTCGAAGACGCGCCGGGAGTCGGGCACGCGCACGAGGATCATGTTGGCCTCGCTCGGGAACGGCTGCACGCCGGGCATGGCGCGCAGCGCCGCCTGCAGCCGCTCGCGCTCGGCGCGGATGATCGCGGCCTGGCGCCCGAACTCGTCGGCATGCTCGATCGCGAACAAGGTGGCCTCGGCGTTGAGCACGCTCACGTTGTACGGCGGCCGCACCTTGTCGATCTCGTCGACCAGGGCCGCGCGTCCGCACAGGTAACCCAGCCGCACGCCGGCCAGGCCGAACTTGCTGAGCGTGCGCATCACCAGCACGTGCTCGTGCGCGGCCATGCGCTGCAGCCAGCTGCGCGAGGCGAATGGCTGGTAGGCCTCGTCGATCACCACGAAGCCGCGGCCCTGCGCGCCCACGGCCTGCACGATGCGCTCGATCGCCGCGTCGTCGAAGAGATTGGCCGTCGGGTTGTTGGGGTACGCGATCCACGTGAGCGCCGGCCGGTGCGTGGCGATCGCATCGAGCATGGCGTCCGTGTCGAGCTGGAAGTCGGGCGTGAGCGGCACGCCGACGAAGCCGAGCCCCTGCAGCTTCGCCGACATCTCGTACATCACAAAGCCCGGCAGCGGCGCGACGATGGCGGCGCCCGGCACGTCGCAGGCCATCGCGAGCAGCGAGATCAGCTCGTCGGAGCCGTTGCCGAGCATCAGCCGGCAGCCGGCCGGCAGCTGCACGTGCGCCGACAACGCCTCGATCACGCGGGCGATGCAGTCGGTGGGGTAGCGGTTGATCGCCACGCGGCCCAGGCGCTCGCCGAGCTCGCGCTGCAGCGCCGGCGGCAGGCGGAACGGGTTCTCCATCGCGTCGAGCTTGATCAGCCCGGCGCTCGGCTGCACGGCGTAGGCGTGCATCGACTGCACGTCCTGCCGCACGGTGCGCGCGATGCGATCGGACAGGCCGGATGGTGCGGCCGCCGCGCCGCGCAGCGCTCCGGCGGCGCTCACGAGGCCGCCTCCTCGAGCCGCTCGGGCCCGACGAGGAAGGGGTTGAGGATCTGCACGCCGTCGATCTGCTGCTCGTGCGGCAGGTCCTCGCTCAGCAGCAAGGTACAGCCCTGCTGCTGGGCGGCCGCGACGATGAGCGCGTCCCAGTAGTTCAACCCGTAGCGGCTCTCGACGGCCCAGGCCGCCTCGACCGTCGGGTGATCGATGGCCCACGGCCGCCACGCCTGGTACTTGCGCACCTCGGCGCGCGCGTCGCCGGCCGAGATGGCCGTCGTGAACCTGCGCCGCGCGTGGCCGTAGAACTCGTTCAGCACCTGCGTGCTGATGCGCCCGGCGCGCGATCGCCAGCAGGCGGCGACCCATTGCCGGGCCCGGTCGCGCTTGCCGACGTCGCGATCGTCGAAGCAGCACAGCAAGACGTTCGTGTCGACGAAGACGGCGGTCACCGCGAGCCTCGCGTGTAGATCTCTTCGCGCCTGGGATAGCGGCCGTCCGTCGAGCCCCAGCTCTTGAACTCGAGCGCCTCGCGCATCGCCCGCTCGTAGGCGTCGTCGTGCCGCATCTTCTCGGCCAGCAGCTCGCCGATCAGCCGCGAGACGCTGGTGTTGCGACGCGCCGCCTCGAGCCGCGCCCACTCGGCGACCTTGTCTTCCATGGTGACGGTGACGTTCTTCATCGTTCGCTCCCACGAGAATCGTGTTGCACGATTCTCGTGATGCACGAAGTTCGTGTCAACGCTTGAACCGCATCTCCGCAGCGCGCGCGTGCGCCTGCAGGCCCTCGCCATAGGCCAGCTCGGCCGCGACAGGACCAAGCTTGTGAGCGCCGGCTTCGCTCACTTCGATGATGCTGCTTCGCTTCTGGAAGTCGTACACGCCGAGCGGCGAACTGAACCGGGCCGTGCCCGACGTGGGCAGCACGTGGTTCGGACCGGCGCAGTAGTCGCCGAGGCTCTCGCTGGTGAAGGCGCCGAGGAAGATCGCGCCTGCGTGCTTCAGCCGCGGCTCCCAGCGCTGCGGCTCGCGCGACGACACCTCCAGGTGTTCCGGCGCGATCCGGTTGCTGATGTCGCAGGCCTCCTCCATCGAGCGCGTGAGGATCAGCGCGCCGCGGCCTTCGAGCGACGCCCGGATCACGTCGCGCCGCGGCATACCGGGCAGCAGGCGCTCGACCTCGCCGGCCACGCGCTCCAGATAGGCCGCGTCGGGCGTGAGCAGGATGCTCTGCGCGAGCTCGTCGTGTTCGGCCTGGCTGAACAGGTCCATCGCCACCCAGTCCGGCGGCGTCGTGCCGTCGGCCAGCACGAGGATCTCGCTCGGCCCCGCGATCATGTCGATGCCCACCTGCCCGAACACGCGCCGCTTGGCGCTGGCCACGTAGGCGTTGCCGGGACCGGTGATCTTGTCGACCCTCGGCACCGTCGCCGTGCCGTACGCCAGCGCGGCCACGGCCTGCGCGCCGCCGATGGTGAAGGCGCGGCTCACGCCGGCCACGTGCGCCGCCGCCAGCACCAGCGGGTTGCGCTCGCCGCCCGGCGTGGGCACGACCATCACGATCTCGCCGACGCCGGCCACGTGCGCCGGCACCGCATTCATCAGCAGGCTCGACGGGTAGGCCGCCTTGCCGCCGGGCACGTAGAGGCCCACGCGGTCGAGCGGCGTGACCTTCTGCCCGAGCAGGCTGCCGTCCTCGTCACGGTACTGCCAGCTGCGGCCGCAGGCTTCGAGCTGGCGTTCGTGGTAGCGGCGGATGCGCCCGGCGGCGTCCTGCAGCGCGGCGCGCCGCTCGGGCGTGATCGACGCGAACGCCGCGGCGAAGTCGTCGGCCTTCAGCTCCAGCGCGGCCATCGACCCGGCCGGCAGCCGGTCGAAGCGCGCCGTGTACTCCAGCACCGCGGCGTCGCCGCGCGCGCGCACGTCGTCGAGGATGGCCTCGACGCGTGTCTCGATCTCGCGATCGGTCTCGGCCGACCAGTGCAGCACGCGCGCGAACTGCGCCTCGAAGTCGGCGCTGCGCGTGTCGAGGCGGCGAAGGGCGACGGGCGCGTTCATGCGTCGGTGGCCGCGGCGAAGGCGTCGATCAGCCGGCGCATCGGCTCGCGCTGCAGCTTGAGCGACGCCGGGTTGACCACCAGCCGCGCGCTGATGTCCATGATCTTCTCGACCTCGAGCAGCTTGTTGGCCTTGAGCGTGCCGCCGGTGGACACGAGGTCGACGATGGCATCGGCCAGGCCGGTCAGCGGCGCCAGCTCCATCGAACCGTACAGCTTGATGAGGTCGACGTGCACGCCCTTGTCGGCGAAGTGTTGCCGCGCGACGTGCGTGTACTTGGTGGCCACGCGGATGCGCGAGCCCTGCTTCACCGCCGCGCGGTAGTCGAAGTCGTGCCGCACCGCCACGCTCATGCGGCAGCGCGCGATCTGCAGGTCGAGCGGCTGGTACAACGCGGCGCCGCCGGACTCGCCCCACGCCGCTGCATGCTCGAGCAGCACGTCGAGGCCGGCCACGCCGAGGTCGGCGCCGCCGTACTGCACGTAGGTCGGCACGTCGGTCGCGCGCACCAGCACCACGCGCAGGTCGGCGCGGTGGGTGGGCAGGATGAGCTTGCGGGAGGTGTCGGGATCCTCGGCGACCTCGACGCCGGCCGCGCGCAGCAGCGGCAAGGCCTCGTCGTAGATGCGTCCCTTGGACAGCGCGAGCGTCAGCATGGTCACTTGATCCGCTCGATGTCCGCGCCCAGGCGGCGCAGCTTGTCTTCCATGCGGTCGTAGCCGCGGTCGAGGTGATAGATGCGGTCGACCACCGTCTCGCCGTCGGCCACGAGGCCGGCGATCACGAGGCTGGCCGAGGCGCGCAGGTCGGTGGCCATCACGGTGGCGCCGCTCAGCCCGGGCACGCCCTCGATCACCGCGGTGTGGCCGTCGACCACGATGCGAGCGCCGAGCCGCACCAGTTCGTTCACGTGCATGAAGCGGTTCTCGAAGATGGTCTCGGTGACGCGCGAGGCGCCCCCGGCGATGGAGTCGACGGCCATGAACTGCGCCTGCATGTCGGTCGGGAACGCCGGGTACTCGCTGGTGCGAAAGCTCACCGCCTTCGGCCGGCCGCCGGCGCGGATGCGGATCCAGTCGTCGCCGGACTCCACCGTCGCGCCGGCCTCGCGCAGCTTCTCGATCACCGCGTCGAGGTGGCCGGCGCGCGCGCCGCGCAGGGTCACGTCGCCGCCGGCCGCGGCCACGGCGCACAGGAAGGTGCCGGTCTCGATGCGGTCGGGGATGATGCGGTGCGTCGCGCCGCGCAGGCGCTCGACCCCCTGCACGCGGATGCGGCTGGTGCCGTGGCCTTCGATGCGCGCGCCCATCGCGATCAGCATCTCGGCCAGGTCCGGGACCTCCGGTTCCTGCGCCGCGTTCTCGAGCACGGTCTCGCCGTCGGCCCGCACCGCGGCCATCAGCAGGTTCTCGGTGCCGGTCCCGATGACCATGTCGGTCGTGATGCGCGCGCCGCTCAGCCG
>CAZFET010000114.1:9847-10178 GCA_964517545.1 uncultured Burkholderiaceae bacterium | reverse complement strand
CCGCGGCCGCGGTGCTCGACGCGCACGTTGGCGATGTGCACGCTCTGCACGCTGTTGCCGGGCTGGACGGCGCGCGGGTCGACCTGCCCCGAGAAGCGCAGCACGTCGACGTTCGCGTTGACGCCGATCTGCTTCTCGCCGGCGATGACGAGGTGGCCGTTGGGCAGCACCTCGGTGACCACCGCGGTGATGGTGCCGGAGAAGTCGTTGCTGCTCTCGGTGGCGCCCCTGCCGGTGAAGGTGTTCGACGAGCTGCCCGCGGCCGACGCGCGGCCGAACGAGTTGGGCGCGATGCCCGGCAGCGCGGTGATCGCCGCCTCGACCTTGCCGC
>CAZFET010000114.1:7771-9837 GCA_964517545.1 uncultured Burkholderiaceae bacterium | reverse complement strand
TCGTGTCGCCGACCAGCCGCGCGCGGTGGTCCTCGAACAGCGGACGGTAGCTCGCGGTCTGGAAGATCGAGCCGTTGGCCACCACCGGCTGCGCCACCGGCTGCGGCCGCACGTGCACCGGCTCGGCGATGTCGACGCGCGGCGACGTGAAGGTGGCGCAGGCGCCGAGCAGCGCCGTCGAGGCGACGAGCACGGCCGCGCGCAGCGGGTCGAGGGCGGGAGGCTTCATGCACCGATGCTCGCGCCGCCGGCCACCCGGCGATCCGCGGAATTGCGGCGCTTCGCGCGGCCAGTTCCGGGCCGTCGCGCGGGAGGCTGTCGAGCTTTCCGCAATGCGCGACGGCAACGGCGTCCGTTCGGGCCGAAGCCCGACCGATGCCCGTGGCGACCGTCTGCCACATCCGCCGTGTGCCGGTTCATCCAACGGCTGGAGATCGCTGCTCGTGCTGAAGGGCGCGCAGCGGCGCGCCGCGGCCGGGACGCCGCGCTCGGCCTTGCCGCCGCGCAGGGCCCGCGGCGGCCGGCTCAAGCGCCGTCGCGGCCGGCCGATATCGACGTAGCGGAAACTCCCAGCGACATGATCCCCGTCGACGTCTTCAGCGGCTACATCGTCTGCGGCGCCGGCTCGCTGGTCGGCGCGGCGATGATGTCGCTCGCGCCACCCGACGAGCCGCGCCTGCGCGACGCGCTGCGCGCCATCGGCCAGGCCTTCTTGCTGCTGGGCGTGAGCCTGGTCGCGGTGGCCGCGGACTCGATGCCGCTGTCGGCGCGCACCGAGCTCCTGTGCACCGCCGGCCCGCTGCTCAGCATGGTGCTGTTCGCGCGCGGCTTCGCCATGCTGCACGGCGAGCGGGTGCGTCCGGGCGTCGCGCTGGCCGCCGCCGCCGTCGCCGTGGCGGCGATGCTGCTCGCGCACCGCGCAGGCCCTGCGGCATTCAGCAACACGTTCTGCGTGCTGGCCACCGTGCTCAGCCTGTGGATCACCTGGCATCTGCGGCACTTCGTCACCCGTCCGCGCAACGTGGCCGAAGCGGTGATGGGATGGTGCATCGCGCTGTACGCCGCGACCTGGGGCGTGCGCAGCGTGCTCACCCTGCTGCACGACGGTCCGCGCGAAGCGCACCTGATGGACGTGCCGCCGGCCCTGCAGCCGGTGTTCGCCGCCTTCTACGGCGTGCTGCCGATGCTGGTGGCCACGCTGGTGCTCAACGTGGTCAACGCCCGGCTGCGCGATCGCCTGCGGGCGCTGGCGATGACCGACGCGCTGACCGGCGCGATGACGCGCCGCGCGCTCACCGACCTGGCGCCCGGCGCGATCGCGGTGTCGCGCTCGCGACGTCGCCGCGTGGCGGTGCTGATGATCGACCTCGACCACTTCAAGGCGATCAACGACCGCCACGGCCACCCGGCCGGCGACCGCGTGCTGCGCCACGCCGCGGCCACCTTGCGCGCGCAGCTGCGCGCCGACGCGCTGCTGGCGCGCTACGGCGGCGAGGAGTTCGCGGTGGTGCTGCACGTCGACGACCCGATGACCGCCGCGGTGGTGGCCGAGCGCCTGCGCCATGCGGTGGCGCACACCCCGTTCGAGGACGGCGCGCCCGAGCCCATCGGGCTGAGCGTGAGCATCGGCGCGGCGATGCTCGGCGACGACGAGCCGCTGGAGTCCGCCCTCGCGCGCGCCGACGAGGCGCTCTACCGCGCCAAGGACGAAGGCCGCAACCGGGTGGTGATGGCCGCGGACGACGCCGCCGCGGCCGCGCCTCGCGCTACAGCTGGCCCAGACGCGCCAGCATCTGGTCGCTGGTCTGGATCGCCTTCGAGTTGAGTTCGTAGGCGCGCTGCGTCTGGATCATCGCGACCAGTTCCTCGACCACGTTGACGTTGCTGGTCTCGACATAGCCCTGCTGCAGCGAACCGAGGCCGTTGCCGCCGGGCGCGCCGGCGTTGGGCGTGCCCGAGGCCGCCGTCTCGCCGAACAGGTTCTGCCCCTTGGGCTCGAGGCCGGCCGGGTTGACGAAGCTCGCGAGCTGCAGCTGCCCGATCACCTGCGGCAGCGCCTGGCCGGG
>CAZFET010000114.1:0-7761 GCA_964517545.1 uncultured Burkholderiaceae bacterium | reverse complement strand
CCGGGGATCTGCGCACTGACCGTGCCGTCGTTGGCGATGGTCACGCTCTGCGCGTTGGCCGGGAGGGTGATGCCGGGCTGCACGACGTAGCCGGCGTTGGTGACGAGCTGGCCCTGCGCGTCGACCTGGAACGAGCCGTCGCGCGTGTAGCCGGTGGTGCCGTCGGGCAGCTGGATCTGGAAGAAGCCCTGCCCCTTGATCGCCACGTCCAGCGGGTTGCTCGACTGCTGCAGGTTGCCCTGCGCGAAGATGCGCGAGGTCGCCACCGGCCGCACGCCCAGGCCGACCTGCAGGCCGGTGGGCAGCTGCGTCTGCTCGGAGCTGTTGGCGCCTGCCTGGCGCAGGTTCTGGTAGATCAGGTCCTCGAACACCACGTGGCCGCGCTTGAAGCCGTTGGTGCTCACGTTGGCCAGGTTGTGCGAGATGGTGTCCAGCTGCGTCTGCTGGGCTTCCATGCCGGTCTTGGCGATGTACAGCGATCGGATCATGGCGGGCCTCCGGGGCGGGCGATGCGGGACATCAGGTGTTGGACAGCAGCTTGGCCGCGGCGCGCTCGTCGTCCTGCGCGGTCTGCAGCAGCTTCATCTGCTGCTCGAACTGGCGTGCGGCGGCGATCATGCCGATCATCGTCTCGACGGCGCTGACGTTGCTGCCCTCGAGTGCGCCGTCCTGCACGCGCGCGCTCGCATCGGGCGGCAGCTCGGTGCCGTCGGCGGCGCGGAACAGGCCGTCGGCGCCGCGCTGCAGCGGCGCCTCGGGCGTCACGAGCTTGAGCTTGCCGACCGGCGTGGCGCGGCCGTTGGCGGCCTTGGCCGTGACCGTGCCGTCCGGCGCGATCGCGACCTCGGTGTTGGGCGGCACGGCGATCGGTCCGCCGTCGCCGAGCACGGTCAGGCCGCCGCGCGTGACGAGCTGGCCTTCGGCCGACACGTCGAGCGCGCCGGCGCGCGTGTAGGCCTCGGTGCCGTCGAGCCCCTGCACCGCGAGCCAGGCGTTGCCCTTCATCGCGACGTCGAGGTTGCGCCCGGTGGCCGTGGCGACGCCGGGCTCCGGGTTGTAGCCGGTGGTGGTCTCGAGCGCGAACACGCGCGTGCTCGAGCCGGTGCCGTTCAGCGGCACCGCGCGGAAGGCCGCGAGCTCGGCGCGGAAGCCGGGCGTCGAGACGTTGGCCAGGTTGTGCGCCAGCACCTCCTGCCGGTGCAAGGTGGCCTTGGCTCCCGACATCGACAGCCAGATCATG
Source organism: uncultured Burkholderiaceae bacterium (assembly GCA_964517545.1). Taxonomy (GTDB): domain Bacteria; phylum Pseudomonadota; class Gammaproteobacteria; order Burkholderiales; family Burkholderiaceae_C; genus CAZFET01. The sequence goes on along the minus strand of CAZFET010000114.1, from coordinate 6,521 downwards.
CGGTCCACGGTGCGCCTCGTGCGTCAGCGGAGGGCGGCGCTCAGCGCAGGTTCACCAGGGTCTGCATGACCTGGTCCTGCGTCTTGATGGTCTGCGCGTTGGCCTGGTACACGCGCTGCGCGGTGATCATGCTGACCAGCTCGCCGGTGAGATCGACGTTGCTCTCCTCCAGCGCGCCGGCCTGCAGCACGCCGAGGTTGCCGTCGCCCGGCGTGCCGCGCACCGGGTCGCCCGACGCGTAGGTCGCGCCCCAGGCGTTGCCGCCCAGCGGCTGCAGGCCCTGCGGGTTGCGGAAGTTGGCCGTCTCGATCTGCCCGGCCGGCTTGCTCTGCCCGTTGCTGTAGCGCGCGGTGACGATGCCGTTGCTCTCGATCATGATCCCCACGAGCTGGCCCGGCGCGTAGCCGTCCTGCGTCAGGTCGGTCACGCCGAACGGCGCGCCGTACTGCGTGGCGCCCGAGACGTCGAGCTGGATGCCGCTGATGGGCAGGGTCTGCGCGCCGGCGGCGTTGGTCGAGGCCGGGATGTTGACCGTCACCGCACCGAGCGGCGCGGTCGGCGTGCCGCCGTTGGCCGGGAACTGCAAGGTGGTGATCGGCTGCGGCACGCCGGCCCCGTCGGCCAGCACCGAGCTGCCGTTGGCCGTGAGGTAGACGTTCCATTGGTCGGTGCCGGTCTTCTGGTAGTAGTAGGTCAGCGCGACGTCCTGGCCCTTCGCGTCGTACACCGTCATCGACGTGGCGTTGTTGTAGGTCGTCGGGTCGTTGAACTGGATGCGCGGGCCGGCTGCCGGCAAGGTGGTCGCGGCGCGCGAGTCGAGGTTCATCTCCATCGTGATGTTCGCCGTGGCCACCGGGTTGATGCCCGCGGTGGGCAGCTGCAGCGCCTGCGCCTGGCCCGGCTGGATGATGCCGGTGCCGTCGGCCGGGTAGCCCATCAGGCGCAGGTTCTGGTTGTTGATGATGTAGCCGTTGCGGTCGACCTTGAACTGGCCGTTGCGCGTGTACAGCGGCGGGCTCACGCCGTCGGTCACCTGGAAGAAGCCGGCGCCGTTGATCGCCAGGTCCATCGGGTTGTCGGTGGTGGTGATGTTGCCCTGCGTGAACTGCTGCGACACCGCCGCCAGCTTGGTGCCGATGCCAATCGGCGTCGCGCCGGCGCCGCTGAGCGCGGCGGCGTAGACGTCGTTGAACTCGGCGCGCGCGACCTTGGACCCGTAGGTGTTCGCGTTGGCGATGTTGTTGCCGATGATCGCGAGGTTCTTGCTCGTGGCGTTCAGGCCGGACAGACCTTGCTGGAAGCTCATGGCGGGTTCCTTTCGGTGATCGTTCAGTTGAAGGCGCGCACGTCGGACCAGGCGATGCTGCGGCCGTCGGCGAGCTCGAGCACGAGCGTGTCGCCGCGCACGGACACCGCATCCACCTTCTGGTGGACGAGCGGCACGGACTCCACGGCGGCCTGGCCGCTGGTGGCGCTGACGCGAAAGCGCAGGCCGCTTTCCTGGCCCTGCACCGTCCAGTCGAAGTCGTGGCGGCCGGCGGTCTGCTTGCCGAGCTGCACGGTGTCGATCACGCGGCCGGCGCCGTTGAGGATCTCCACCTTCACCTGGTCGGCGGGGCCGGCGAGCTCGAAGCTGCCGCGCGCGCGGCCGCCGTCGACGGCCAGCCGGTCGCCCGGCACCGTGACCTCGCGGCCGACCAGCGACACGCCCTGCATCGCCTGCATCGTGGCGAACTGCGTGCCGAGCGCGGCGACGGTGCGGTTGAGCTTGTCGATGCCGTTGACCGTGTTGATCTGCGCCATCTGGCTCGTGACCTGGTGGTTGTCGAGCGGGTTGAGCGGATCCTGGTTCTGGATCTGCGCGACCAGCAGCTTGAGGAAGCGGTCCTCGGTCTCGCTGGCCGCGTTGCGCGTGGTGCCCGCGTTGAGCGAGCCGTAGACGGCGGCGTTCGCCGGTGCGACCGTGGCCATCAGGATTGCCCCAGCTGCAGCGTCTTGAGCAGCAGCGACTTCGCGGTCGTCATGACCTCGACGTTGTTCTGGTACGAGCGCGACGCCGAGATCATGTTGACCATCTCCTCGACCGCGTTCACGTTGCTGTAGGTCACGTAGCCCTCGCCGTCGGCGGCCGGGTGCTTGGGGTCGTGCACGCGGCGCCCCTCGGCCGGGTTCTCGGTGACGGTGCTCACGCGCACGCCGGCGGCCGGCAGGCCGCGGGCGCCGAGCTGCCCCATGAGCTGCGTCTGGAACACCACCTGCCGCGCCTTGTAGGCCTGCCCGTCCGGGCCGGCCACGGTGTCGGCGTTGGCGAGGTTCGAGGCCACCACGTTGAGCCGCTGGCTCTGCGCGCTGATCGCGCTGCCGGAGACGTTGAAGATGTCGAGCATCGACATGGTCACTGGCCTCCGCGGATGGCGTCGAGCATGGTGCGCACGCTGCCGTTGATGAAGCGCAGGGTCGCCTCGTACTTGACGGTGTTGTCGGCGAAGCTCGCGCGCTCGCGGTCCATGTCGACCGTGTTGCCGTCCAGCGCGGGCTGCGCCGGGGTCGCGTACAGCAAGTGCGGCTCGGCGCGCGCGCCGGTCGGCGCGGCGATATGGCCGGCGCGCGTGGCCGCCAGGCTGCCGTGCGTGCCGGCGCCGGCCGTGGCCTCGCGCAGCGCGGCGGCGAAGTCGAGGTCGCGCGCCTGGTAGCCGGGCGTGTCGGCGTTGGCGATGTTGCCGGCGATCAGGCGCTGGCGCTGCGCGCGCAGCACGAGCGCCTGCGACTGGAAGTTCAGCGATTCGGTCAGTCCGTTCAGCATCCGGGCCTCCGGCTCGGGCGACACCCTCGGGGGGCGATGCGGGGCATTGTGGGCAGCGAGCGCGCCCGACCTGAGCCGGAATAGAGCCCGGATGCGCCGCCATTTCGCGCTCTCGCGCGGCCCGCGCGTGCCTACAGTGCGCGGCATGGACTCGACCGCCCGGGGCCGGCTCGCCCGCACGCTGACCGTCGTCGCGCTCGCGACGGCCGGCGGCATGGCCGCGCAGGCTCAGGCGCCGTCGCCGGACGCCGCCGCGGCCGCCAGCGCGTTGGCCGCGCAGGTGCGCGCGATCGCGCAGCGCGTCGCGGCACAGGCCGACCACGCCGCGGCACGGCACGAGCCGCCCCGCGAGGCGCGCGTCGAAGTCGACGTCGGATCGCTGGATCCGCGGCTGAAGCTCGCGCCGTGCGCGCGCATCGAGCCGCAGCTGCCGCCCGGCACGCGCCCGTGGGGCCGCACGCGCTTCGCCCTGCGCTGCGCCGACGGGCCGGTGCGCTGGCAGGTCTACCTGCCGCTGACCGTGAAGGTGTTCGCGCCGGCGCTGACCGCGGCCGTGCCGCTCGCAGCGGGCCACGAGATCACGGCGGCCGACCTGCGGCTGGCCGAAGTCGATCTCGCCGCCGAGCCCGCGCCGGTGCTGAAGGACGCGACGTCGTCCATCGGCCGCACGCTCGACCGCCCGCTCGCGCCCGGCCAGGCGCTGCGCGAGAACCATCTGCGCGCGCGCGTGTGGTTCGCCGCCGGCGAGTCGGTGCGCGTGGTGGCCGCGGGCCCGGGCTGGCGCATCGTCGGCGAAGGCCTGGCGCTGTCGCCCGGCGTCGAGGGACGCAGCGTACGCGTGCGCACCGAGTCGGGCCGCGTGCTCAGCGCCTTGCCGGTGGCCGAGCGCGAAGTCGAGGTGCCTCTGTGAACCCGTTCACGCCCCGCGGCAGGGTGGGCGGGCCTAAAGTTCGCCGCGCGCGGGCCGATACCCCGTGCATGATGGCCGGACGACCCCGTCGGCCGGCCCGCAGGAGAACGTCATGAAGATCGGCAGCAACGAACCCAAAGGCCCCGTCGGCCCCGCGTCGGCCGAGCGCGCCGCGCCCGTCGGCCCGGACGGCAAGCCGCGCGTCGGCACGGCGGCCGCGGCCGCCGCGGGCGTCGAGCCGAGCGCCACGGTCGAGCTGTCGCCGGCGGCCGCGTCGCTGGCCAGCGGCGCCGCCGATCCGACGTTCGATGCCGCGAAGGTCGACCGCATCGCGCAGGCGATCCGCGACGGCTCGTACCAGATCAACGCCGAGGCGATCGCCGACAAGCTGATCGCCAACGCCCAGGAACTGCTCGGCAAGGTGCAGCGCTGATGTCGGGCGCTCCCGTCGCTCCCGCCGACTCGGCCGCCGCCGACCCGCTCGACGCGATGCTGTCGCGCGTCGAGCAGCGGCTGGCTGCGCTGGGCGAGGCGCTGCGCGCCGGCGACGGCGCGGCCGTCGAGCGCGACGCCGGCGACCTGCATGCCGCGCTGGCGCAGGCCGTGCAGACCTTCAGCCGCGCCGCGCGCGCCGGCGACGTGCCCGCGCCGCTGCGGCGCCGCCTGGCCGCCGCGAGCGGCCGCGTGGCGGCGCAGCGCGAGACGCTGGCGCGCGCCACCGCGCATCTCGACCGCGCGATCGACGTGCTGCTGCCGCGCGACGGATCGCCGGCTGCGGCGCTGTACGGCGCGCACGGCGGCCCGGCACGGCCCGCGGGCTCGGGGCTGGTCCAGGCCTGAGCGCGCACGCCCCGAGGCTGCGCGCCCGGGGCACGCGGACCTCAGGCCGGCGCCAGCGTCACTTCGCCGGGGCCATGTTCACCCACTGCCACTCGAACCAGTTGTCCGCGCGGTGCACCGCGCTCACGTTCTGCCGCGCCGCCCACGGGATGACCTGGCGATGCAGCGGGATGATGTGCACCTGCTCCTTGTACTCGCGCAGCGCGGCCTTCACCAGCTCCTCGCGCTTCTTCGCGTCGCCTTCGACGCTGGACTGCGCGGCGAGCTGGTCGAACTTGTCGTTTTTCACGTTGCCGTAGTTGTAGAAGCCGACGCCCTTCTCGCCGCGGTTGCGGAACACCGGCGTCAACGTGGTCTCGGCGTCGGTGATCGCGCCGCCCCAGCCGAGCATGTACATGCTGGTGTCGAGCTTCTCGAGCTTGGGGAAGTAGGTCACGCGCGGCATCGCCTGCACCTTGACCTTCACGCCGATCTGCGCCCACATCGCCGCCAGCGACAGGCAGATCTCCTCGTCGTTGATGTAGCGGTTGTTGGGGCAGTCGAGCGTGACCTCGAAGCCGTTGGGATAGCCGGCCTCGGCCATCAGCCTCTTCGCCTGCGCCAGGTCGAACGGCAGGCGCTTCTCGATCTCGGGGTCGTTGTACGCGCCCAGCGGCGACGGCGTGAGGCCGCCGGTGGGGTAGCTCTGCCCGTTCATGAGCTTGGTGCGGATGGTCTCGATGTCCACCGCGTGGTACAGCGCGCGGCGCACGCGCACGTCCTTGAACGGGTTCTTGTCGCCGGGCACGTTGCCGTACAGCAGCTTGTCGCGCCCCTGGTCCATGCCGATGAAGACGATGCGGTTCTCGGGGCCGTCGATCACCTTCACGCCGGGTGTCGTGCGCAGGCGCTGCACGTCGCGCGGCGGCGGGTCGAGCACGAAGTCGATCTCGCCCGACACCAGCGCGGCCGAGCGCGTGGCGTCGTTCGAGATCGGCGTGAACACCACCTCCTGCACGTTGCCCTCGTGCCGGCCCCACCAGTTGGGGTTGCGCTTCCACGTCGTCTTGATGCCGGGCTGCCGGCTCGCCAGCATGTACGGCCCGGTGCCGTTGGCGTTGAACGACGCGTGGCTCTCTTCCTTGTTCTTGAAGTCCAGCGGCTTGGTGACCTTGTGCTGCTCGCACCAGCCCTTGCTCATGATGAAGATGGTGTCGAGGTGCTGCAGGAAGATCGGGTTCGGCTGCTTCTGCTCGAACTCCACGGTGAAGTCGTCGATCTTCCTCGGCGTGCCGAGCGCGGTGGCGTACGCCGCGATCTGCGACGTGGGCTCCGACGCGCGCTGCACCGAGAACACCACGTCGTCGGCGGTGAACGGGCGGCCGTCGTGGAACTTCACGCCCTGGCGCAGCTTGAAGCGCCACAGGGTCGGGCTGACCTGCTGCCACTCGGTGGCCAGCGACGGGCGGATGCCGAGCTGCTTGTCGCGCACCACCAGCCGCTCGTAGACCTGACCGTTGGTCATGTTGGTCAGGCCCTCGTTCTGCGAGTACGGGTCCATCGTCTGCGCGTCGCCCTGGCTGGCCCAGCGCAGCACCTGCGCCGAAACGTGCGGACAGACGAGCAGCGACGCGGCCAGCAGGCCGCCGAGCAAGGTGCGATTCATCGCGGGCTCCGGGAGGTGTTGGACGTGGCGCGAGTGTAGGAATCGCGCCCGGCTCGCGGGCCCGGTGAAACCCCGCGCCGCCGGACGTGCCGCCGCGCGCGGGAGGCGTGGCTCAGGCGGGCTGGCGCGGCGGGTAGCCTTGCTCGGCCAGCGCGGCGCCGAAGCGCTCGGCCGGCTGCGCGGACTCGATGCGCACGCGCTGCGCGGGCAGGTCGATGTCCAGCTTCGCGTCGGCGTCGACGCGGCGCACCGTCTCGGTCACCGTGCGCACGCAATGGCCGCAGGTCATGTCGGGAAGGTTGAGTTCGATCATGGCAGGCTCC
>CAZFET010000113.1:4534-10320 GCA_964517545.1 uncultured Burkholderiaceae bacterium | reverse complement strand
CGTGCCCGCGAACTCCACAGAGCGGATCGGCAGCACCTTCGAGCCGAGGCTCGCCATCGCGAGCATCTCCTCGAAGCTGATGGTGTGCAGCCGGCGCGCCTCGGGCACGATGCGCGGGTCGGTGGTGTAGACACCGTCCACGTCGGTGTAGATCAGGCACTCGTCGGCCTTCATCGCCGCGGCCACCGCCACGGCCGACGTGTCCGAACCGCCGCGTCCCAGGGTCGTGATGTGGCCTTCGTCGTCGATGCCCTGGAAGCCGGTGATGATGACCACCTTGCCCGCCGCCAGGTCGGCACGCACGCGCTTGTCGTCGATGCTCTGGATGCGCGCCTTGGTGTACGCGGAGTCGGTCTGGATCGGCACCTGCCAGCCGGTGTAGCTCACCGCGTCGAGGCCCTCGGCCATCAGCGCGATGGCCAGCAGCCCCACCGACACCTGCTCGCCGGTGGCCGCGATCATGTCGAGCTCGCGCAGCACCTCGACCGAGGTCTGCTGCGGCGACAGCTCCTTGGCCAGGCCGAGCAGGCGGTTGGTCTCGCCGCTCATCGCCGACGGCACCACGATCATCTGGTGGCCCGCGCGGGCCCACTTGGCAACGCGCTTGGCGACGTTGCGGATGCGCTCGGTCGAGCCCATCGACGTGCCGCCGTACTTGTGAACGATGAGTGCCATGGAGTGAAGGTCGGGGAGTCGTCGCGCCGCGGCTGCGCGTCGCGCGCCGCGTGGCCGCGCCCTGCGCGCGGGAGGCGACATTCTAGCTGCTGCGCCGCAGCAATCAGCCGTCCGCCGCAGGCGCGACGGGCACCCAGCGCAGCGCGAATTGCCGCTCGCCGGGGGCTGCGCGCACGCGGGCGTCGATGCCGGGCCCGGGCACGAACAGCAGCGGCTCGCCCTGCCACAGCAGCGGCCCGCCGCGCTCCCAGGGCGGCACGCCGAGCGCCTGGTACTGCTTCTTCAGCGAGCGTGGCACCGAGCGCGGCGCGAGCTGGAAGCGCTCGCCGCCGCTGCGCGGCGCCACGCGCGCCGCGACCAGCAGCGATGCGGCCACGCCGTCGCGCGCCACGCGCCTGGCCTCGAGCCGGCCGTCGGGCCACCCCGGCACGAGGTGACGGCCGGCCCGCGTGATCGTGATCGTGATCGTCGTGTCGGCGTGCGCCGCCGGCGCGTTGCGGCGGACCACGCCGCGGGCCGTCGCCTGGACGCTCAGCCGCCCGCGGTGCAGGCGCAGCTCTCGTGCGGCGTCGAGCGGCCAGCGGGCCGTCGTGGCATGCGGCAACTCGGCGAGCAGCCGGTCGAGCAACGAGGCCGGCGCGCGACCGTGCTCGCGCAGCCAGCCGTGCAAGGCGTTGCGCCGGCGCGCCTCGCTCAGCGCCTTCCACGGCGCGACGGCGAGCCCGCGCGCGTCGACGACGGTGGCCAGGTCGTCACGCGCCAGTGCGTGCAGCAGCTCGCTCGCGTGCGCGCTCCAGGCCGCCGCGTCGGCCAGCGCGGCCTCGGCCTGCGGGAAGGCGTTCACGAGCGCCGGCCACACGTCGCGCCGCAGGCGGTTGCGCGCGAAGCGCGCGTCGTCGTTGCTGCCGTCGTCGACGAAGCGCAGCCGATGGCGTCTCACGTAGGACTCGATCGCCTCGCGTGGCTGCTGCAGCCACGGCCGCGCCCAGGTGATGCCGTCGCGCTCGACCACGGCCGGCATCCCGGCCAGGCCCGCCACGCCGGCGCCGCGCAGCGCCTGCAGCACGAAGGTCTCGGCCTGGTCGCGCCGGTGGTGTGCCAGCAGCACGAGGGAGGCCTCGTGGCGCCTGGCCATCGCGGCCAGCGCGCGGTAGCGTTCGCGGCGCGCCCAGGCCTCGACGCTCTCCCCCTTCGGCGGCGCCCCGCTCACGCGATGCGCGTCGAACGCCACGGGCCAGCCGCGCCGGGCCCAGCGCTCGCACGTGCGGCGGCAGTGATCGAGCCAGGCGTCGGCGTCGGGATGGAGGCCGTGGTGCACGTGAAGCGCCACGACCCCGGCGCCGGTCGCGGCGGCGGCGTGCACGGTCGCGTGCAGCAGCGCCATCGAATCGCGGCCGCCGCTGCAGGCCACCGCGACGACACGCGCCTTCATGGACGGCAGGCTCAGCGTTCCTTCGTGTCGGCGAAGCGGCCGTAGCCCTGCAGGCGCTTGTAGCGCTGCTCGAGCAGCTCCTTCGGCTTCAGGTCGGCCACCTGGCGCAGCGCGTCGGACAGCGCGCGCTTGAGCGTCGCGCACATCTGCTTCGGGTCGCGATGCGCGCCGCCCACGGGCTCGGTGACGATCTTGTCGATGAGGCCGAGCGCCTTAAGGTCCTTCGCCGTGAGCTTGAGCGCCTCGGCGGCCTTTCCGGCGTGCTCGGCCGTCTTCCAGAGGATCGAGGCGCAGCCCTCGGGCGAGATCACCGAGTAGATGGCGTACTCCAGCATCAGCAGCTGGTCGCCGACGCTGATGGCGAGCGCGCCGCCCGAGCCGCCCTCGCCGATGATGGTGGTGACGATCGGCACCTCGAGCTGGGCCATCTCGAAGATGTTGCGGCCGATGGCCTCGCTCTGCCCGCGCTCCTCGGCGCCGATGCCGGGGTAGGCGCCCGGCGTGTCGACGAAGGTGAACAGCGGCAGCGAGAACTTCTCGGCCAGCTTCATCAGCCGCAGCGCCTTGCGATAGCCCTCGGGGCGCGACATGCCGAAGTTGCGCGCGGCGCGCTCCTTCGTGTCGCGGCCCTTCTGGTGGCCGATCACCATGCAGGCCTGCCCGTTGAAGCGCGCGAGCCCGGCCACGATCGACAGGTCGTCGGCGAAGGCGCGGTCGCCGTGCAGCTCGTGGAAGTCGGTGAAGATCTCGTTGACGTAGTCGAGCGTGTACGGCCGCTGCGGATGGCGCGCGATCTGCGTCACCTGCCACGGCGAGAGGCTCGAGTAGATGTCCTTGGTGAGCTGCAGGCTCTTCTTGCTCAGCCGGTCGATCTCTTCGGAGATGTCGACGGCCGACTCGCTCTGCACGTAGCGCAGCTCTTCGATCTTGGTCTCGAGTTCGGCAATCGGTTGCTCGAACTCGAGGAAGTGACGCTTGCTCATGCGCGTTTCGTCCTTCCGTGTCCCGAACGACGGGGCGGAGTCTAGTACTCCACGGGCAGCGGGTCGAGACTGCGCCAGATGTACCAGGTGGCCACCGAGCGGTAGGGCGCCCAGGCGTCGCCCACTTCGCGCGCCTCGGCCCGCGACACCGGCTCGCCGCTGAAGTAGTTGAGGCTGATGCCCTTGAGCAGCCCGAGGTCGTCGAGCGGCAGCACGTTCGGGCGCATGAGGTGGAAGATCAGGAACATCTCGGCCGTCCAGCGGCCGATCCCGCGGATGGCGACCAGCTCCTCGATGATCGCCTCGTCATCCATCTGCTGCCACTGGCGCACGTGGACGCGGCCCTGCTCGAAGTGGCTGGCGAGGTCGCGCAGGTACTCGACCTTGCGTGCCGACAGGCCGACCTCGCGCAGCGCGGGCACGGACAGCGACAGCACCGCCGCCGGCGCGATGCGCGTGCTCGGGCCCGGCGTCAGCGCGGCGAACCGGTCCCACACCGACTGCGCGGCCTTCACCGAGATCTGCTGCCCGACGATCGAGCGTGCCAGGGTCGTGAACGCATCGCCGCGGCTCTGCAGGCGCGCCTCGCCGAACTTCGGGATGAGGCGCTTCATCACGCGGTCGCGCCGCGCGAGGTGGCGGCAGGCATCGTCCCAGTAGTCCGGGGTGACCCCGGGGATGGCGCGCGGCGACACGCTCAGGCCTTGACCCAGGTGGTGCCTTGCGGCGTGTCCTGCAGCTCGATGCCCTGCGCCGCGAGCTCCTGCCGGATCGCGTCGGCACGCGCGAAGTCGCGCGCCTTCTTGGCGGCCGCACGCTCGGCGATGCGCGCCTCGATCGTCGTCGCGTCCAGCGCGCTGCCGGCGCGCAGCCAGGCGCGCGGGCTGCCTTGCAGGATGCCGAGCGTGGCGCCGAGCGACTTCAGCAGCGACGCCGTCGCCGGCGAGCGCGTGCGGTTCAGCTCGCCGGCCAGGTCGAACAGCACCGCGAGCGCGGCCGGCGTGTTGAAGTCGTCGTCCATCGCCGCATGGAAGGCGGCGGCCTGCGGCTGCGACCAGTCGATCGGACCGGCCTGGGCCTCGACGCCGTCGAGCGCGGTGTAGAGGCGGCGCAGCGCGTGGCGAGCGTCGTCGAGGTTCGCGTCGCTGAAGTTGAACGGACTGCGGTAGTGCGTGCGCAGCATGAAGAAGCGCACCGTCTCGCCGTCGTAGCGCTTCAGCACGTCGCGGATGGTGAAGAAGTTGCCGAGCGACTTCGACATCTTCGTGTCGTCGACGTTGAGGAAGCCGTTGTGCATCCACACGTTGACGAAGCGCTTGCCGGTGGCGCCCTCGCTCTGCGCGATCTCGTTCTCGTGGTGCGGGAACTGCAGGTCCATCCCGCCGCCGTGGATGTCGAAGGTCTCGCCGAGCAGGCTCATCGACATCGCCGAGCACTCGATGTGCCAGCCGGGCCGGCCGGGGCCGAACGGCGACTCGTACTTCGGCTCGGCGGGCGCGGTGGGCGTGGCGGGCTTCCACAGCGCGAAGTCCAGCGGGTCGTCCTTGCCGTCGAGCACCGCGACGCGCTCGCCGGCGCGCAGTTCGTCGAGCGACTTGCCCGAGAGCTTGCCGTAGCCCGGCAGCTTGCGCACCGCGAAGTTCACGTCGCCCCCCGGTGCGCGATAGGCCAGGCCCTTGCGCTCGAGCGTGCCGATCAGGTCGACCATCTGCGCGACGTACTCGGTGGCGCGCGGCTCGTGCGTCGGCGTCTCGACGCCCAGCGCCGCGAAGTCCTCGTGCATCGCCGCGATCATCTCGTCGGTCAGCTCGCGGATGCCGATGCCCCGCTCGACCGCGCGCTTGATGATCTTGTCGTCGATGTCGGTGATGTTGCGCACGTAGGTCACGCGCCAGCCGCGCGCCTTGAGCCAGCGCTGGATGACGTCGAAGGCCATCACCATGCGCGCGTGGCCGACGTGGCACAGGTCGTAGACGGTGATGCCGCACACGTACAGCCGAACGTGCCCCGGTTCGATCGGCGAGAAGTCTTCGACCGCACGGGTCAGCGTGTTGTGGATGCGCAGCGGCATGGAGCAGTCGGGGATCGTCGTGCCGGGCCGAGACGGCCGCGTCGTTCGCGGCTGGCCCGGACGTACAATGAAATTCAGTATAGCGGCCTCCCCGTCGGGCGGCCTCCCTCCCGAGCACGATGAACCCCGCGCCGCGCGCCGCTCGATCGCTGACGTTGACGATGCTGCTCGCGCTGTCGGTCTCGGCCGCCGCGGCGACCGAGGGCGCACCGGGCGCGCGAAGCGAAGCGGCCGCCGCCGCCGTCGAGCGCGCGCAAAGGCAGCTCGCCCAGCGGCCGCGCGACGCGACCGCGCGCTTCGCCCTCGGCGTGGCGCTCGCCGAAGCCGGGCGCGACGCGGACGCGATGGCGATCTACCGCGGCCTGATCGAGGATCACCCCGAACTGCCCGAGCCGTACAACAACCTCGCCGTGCTGCAGGCGCGCGCCGGCGACACCGACGCGGCACGCGCCTCGCTCGAGGCGGCCGTGCGCGCGCGGCCCGACCACGCGATCGCGCAGGAGAACCTCGGCGACATCTACGTCACGCTCGCCGCGCGAGCGTGGCAGCGCGCCAGCGCCGCCGACCCGACACGCTCCGGCGCCGCGGCGAAGCTCGCGCTGGTCCGCGAGCTGCGGTCGAAGGC
>CAZFET010000113.1:0-4524 GCA_964517545.1 uncultured Burkholderiaceae bacterium | reverse complement strand
GCTCCGTTACCCGCACCGCCGAGCCACCCCCTCTACCGACTCACCTGACCCCACGAACTCCTTCCACGACCCTAACCCTGCCTCGCTGCCCCGCGGCCCTCGCCGCATCCGCATGCCTGGCCGCGCCGGCGCTGGCCGAGCGCGTGCGCCTGAGCACCTCGATGGGCGACATCGTCGTCGAACTCGACCGCGCCAAGGCGCCGAAGACGGTCGAGAACTTCGTGCAGTACGTGCAGGCCGGCCACTACGACGGCACGATCTTCCATCGCGTCATCGACGGCTTCATGATCCAGGGCGGCGGCATGACGCCCGACATGAACGAGAAGCCGACGCGCGCGCCCATCCCGCTGGAAAGCCGCAACGGCCTGAAGAACGTTCGCGGCACCCTGGCGATGGCGCGCACGATGGTGCCCGACTCGGCCACCGCGCAGTTCTTCATCAACGTGAAGGACAACGGCTTCCTCGACCAGGCGAACTCGCGCGACGGCCACGGCTACGCGGTGTTCGGCAAGGTCGTCGCCGGCATGGACGTGGTCGACAAGATCAAGGCGGTGAAGACCACCGACAAGGGACCGCACCAGAACGTGCCGGCCGAGCCGGTGCTCATCAGGAAGGCCACACTGGAGAAGTGACATGGGAACCCGAGTCGACCTCAAGACGTCCGCCGGCACGATCGGCCTCGAACTCGACGACGCGAAGGCGCCGGCGAGCGTCGCGAATTTCCTGTCGTACGTGCGCAAGGGCCACTACGACGGCACGGTGTTCCACCGCGTCATCCCGGGCTTCATGATCCAGGGCGGCGGCTTCGAGCCCGGCCTGAAGCAGAAGGCCACCGACGCGCCGATCGCCAACGAGGCCCACAACGGCCTGAAGAACCTGCACTACACGGTGGCGATGGCGCGCACCTCGGCGCCGCACTCGGCCACCGCGCAGTTCTTCATCAACACCACCGACAACGGCTTTCTCGACTTCAAGTCGGAGTCGCCGCAGGGCTGGGGCTACGCGGTGTTCGGCAAGGTGGTCTCGGGCCGCGACGTGGTCGACGCGATCGAGCGCGTGCGCACCGGCCGCCGCGGCTTCCACGACGACGTGCCGCTGGACGACGTGGTGATCGAGAAGGCGACGATCGTCGACTGATCGCACCCCCGTGACGTCAGACCCGGCGCCACCGACCACGACCCGCTTCGCCTTGCCGCGCCTGCACGAACTCGACGCACCCGCCGACTGGCAGTCGATCGAATTCCTGTCCGACCTGCATCTGTCGGCCGAGGCGCCGCGCACGTTCGACGCGTGGGCCTCGCACCTGCGCGCGACCGACGCCGACGCGGTGTTCATCCTCGGCGACCTGTTCGAGGTGTGGGTCGGCGACGACGCCCGGCACGACTCTTTCGAGGCACGCTGCCTCGACGTGCTGGCCGACTGCGCGTCGCGCCGCCACGTGGCGTTCATGGCCGGCAACCGGGACTTTCTCGTCGGTGCAGCGGCGCTGCGGGAAGCCGGCGTGGCCGGCCTCGCCGACCCGACGGTGCTCACCGTGTTCGACCGCCGCTGGCTGCTCACGCACGGCGACGCGCTGTGCATCGCCGACGCCGAGTACCAGCGCTTTCGCGCGCAGGTGCGCGGGCAGGCGTGGCAGGACGACTTTCTCGCGCGCCCGCTGGCCGAGCGACGCCGGCTCGCCCGGCAGATGCGCGACGCGAGCCGCGACCGCCAGCGCGCGCTGCCCGCGTCGGCGTGGGCCGACGTCGACGCCGCCATGGCCGCGCACTGGCTGCGCGAGGCGAAGGCCCACGCCATGATCCACGGCCACACGCATCGCCCGGGTCGCGTCGAACTGGCGCCGGGGCTCGAGCGGCACGTGCTGAGCGACTGGGACTTCGACGCCGGCACGACGCGCGGCGACGTGCTGCGGCTCGACGCGTCGGGGCTGCGGCGCATCGCGCCCCGCGCGACGGTCGCTCGATGATCGCCGCCCTGTGGCGCCGCTGGCAGCAGGCGCGCGAGTCGCGCGCCGCGCGCCGGCGCGCCGTGCCGGCGGGGCTGTGGGCCGCCACTGTCGCGCGCTATCCGTTCCTGCGGCGCCGGCCGGCGGACGACGAGGCGCTGCAGCGCCTGGTGGCGCTCTTCCTCGATCGCAAGGAGTTCGCCGGAGCGCACGGGCTCGAGGTCACCGACGACATGGCCGTCGCCATCGCGGCGCAGGCGTGCCTGCCGGTGCTGCGGCTCGGCCTGCGCGCCTACGACGGCTTCGTCGGCATCGTGGTGCACCGCGACGAGGTCGTCGCGCGGCGCGAGGTGGTCGACGAGGACGGCGTGGTCCACCGCTACCGCGAGGTGCTGTCCGGCGAAGCGATGGAAGGCGGCCCGCTCATGCTGTCGTGGCGCGACGTGCAGCAGGCCGGCAGCACGGAACCCTGGGCCTACAACGTCGTGATCCACGAGTTCGTGCATGTCATCGACATGCTCGACGGCGCCTCCGACGGCGTGCCGCCGCTGCCCGACCGCGCCGCGCACGATCGCTGGGTGCAGACCCTGGACGCCGAGTACCGCGCGTTCTGCGACGACGTGGACTCAGGCCGCGACACCGTGCTCGACCCGTACGGGGCCGAGGACACGGACGAGTTCTTCGCCGTGGCCGCCGAGGCGTTCTTCGTCACGCCCCACGCGATGCGCGAGCGGCACGCGCGGCTGTACGAGCTGTTCGCGGGCTTCTTCCGGCAGGACCCGGCCGTCGAGATCGTGACCGTGTAGCGCGGGCGCGAGGCACTCGCGCGCGCCGCAGCGGCGGTGATGTCGAGCGCGCGAGGCGCGGCGCGAAGCAGCGAGGCGGGCGCGCCCGGGCCGCGCCCGCGCGGCGAGGCCGTCAGGCCGTCGCCGGCTCGGCCTTGGGCTTGTCGCTCTTGCGCGGCTCGATGTCGAGCTTGACCTCGCCTTGCTCGTCGATGTCGACCGTCAGCCGGCCGCCGTCGACCAGGCGGCCGAAGAGCAGCTCGTCGGCCAGCGCGCGGCGGATGGTGTCCTGGATGAGGCGCTGCATCGGGCGCGCGCCCATCAGCGGGTCGAAGCCTTTCCTGGCGAGATGCTGGCGCAGCGCGTCGGTGAACGTGACCTCGACCGTCTTCTCGGCGAGCTGGCTCTCGAGCTGCAGCAGGAACTTGTCGACCACGCGCAGGATGATCTCCTCGTCGAGCGCGCGGAAGCTGACGATCGCGTCGAGCCGGTTGCGGAACTCCGGCGTGAACAGGCGCTTGATGTCGGCCATCTCGTCGCCCTGCTCGCGCCGGGTGGTGAAGCCGATGGTCGACCTGTTCATCGTCTCGGCGCCCGCGTTGGTCGTCATGATGATGATGACGTTGCGGAAGTCGGCCTTGCGTCCGTTGTTGTCGGTCAGGGTGCCGTGGTCCATGACCTGCAGCAGCACGTTGAAGACGTCCGGATGCGCCTTCTCGATCTCGTCGAGCAGCAGCACCGCGTGCGGCTTCTTGGTGATGGCCTCGGTCAGCAGGCCGCCCTGGTCGAAGCCCACGTAGCCCGGCGGCGCGCCGATCAGGCGGCTCACCGTGTGGCGCTCCATGTACTCGCTCATGTCGAAGCGGATCAGCTCGATGCCGAGGATGAACGCGAGCTGGCGCGCCACCTCGGTCTTGCCGACGCCCGTGGGGCCGCTGAACAGGAACGAGCCGATCGGCTTGTCGGGCTTGCCGAGGCCCGAGCGCGCCATCTTGATGGCGGCGGCCAGCGCGTCGATCGCGGCGTCCTGGCCGAACACCACGCTCTTGAGGTCGCGGTCCAGGCTCTTGAGCTTGCCGCGGTCGTCGTTCGACACCGACGCCGGCGGGATGCGCGCAATCTTGGCGACGATCTCCTCGACCTCGACGCGCGTGATCGTCTTCTTCTGGCGGCTCTTGGGCAGGATGCGCTGCGCCGCGCCGGCCTCGTCGATCACGTCGATCGCCTTGTCCGGCAGGTGGCGGTCGTTGATGTACTTGGCCGACAGCTCGGCCGCGGCCTGCAGCGCGCCCAGCGCGTACTTGACCTGGTGGTGATCCTCGAAGCGCGACTTCAGGCCCTTGAGGATCTCGACCGTCTGCTCCACCGAAGGCTCGACCACGTCGATCTTCTGGAATCGCCGCGACAAGGCCGCGTCCTTCTCGAAGATGCCGCGGTACTCGGTGAACGTGGTCGCGCCGATGCACTTCATCGTGCCCTGCGACAGCGCCGGCTTGAGCAGGTTGCTCGCGTCCAGGGTGCCGCCGGACGCGGCGCCCGCGCCGACGAGCGTGTGGATCTCGTCGATGAACAGGATCGCGTGGGGCTCGTTCTTGAGCTGCTTGAGCACCCCCTTGAGCCGCTGCTCGAAGTCGCCGCGGTACTTCGTTCCCGCCAGCAAGGCGCCCATGTCGAGCGTGTAGACGGTCGCGTCGGCCAGCACCTCGGGCACCTCGCCCTGCGTGATGCGCCAGGCCAGGCCCTCGGCGATGGCCGTCTTGCCGACGCCGGCTTCGCCCACCAGCAACGGGTTGT
>CAZFET010000112.1:8670-10404 GCA_964517545.1 uncultured Burkholderiaceae bacterium | reverse complement strand
GCTGTCGCCGGCGACGGTGCGCAACGTGATGGCCGACCTCGAGGAGCTCGGCCTCATCGCGAGCCCGCACACCAGCGCCGGGCGCGTGCCCACGCCGCGCGGCTACCGCCTGTTCGTCGACACCATGCTCACCACGCGGCCGCACGGGCCGGACGAGGTGCCGCCGGAGATCGCCGGCGCGCGCGAACAGCTGCAGCCCGACCAGCCTCAGCGCGTGATCGCCAACGCGGCGCAGCTGCTGTCGAACCTGTCGCACTTCGTCGGGGTCGTCACGGCGCCGCGCAGCGCGGGCGTGTTCCGCCACATCGACTTCCTGCGGCTGTCGGAGCGGCGCGTGCTGGTGATCCTGGTGTCGCCCGAGGGCGACGTGCAGAACCGCGTGATCCAGACGGCGCACGACTATTCGCAGACCGAGTTGATCGAGGCCGGCAACTATCTCAACGCGCACTACGCGGGCCTCGCCATCGACGAGGTGCGCGAGCGGCTGAAGCGCGAGGTCGACCAGCTGCGCGGCGAGATCGCCGCGCTGATGCAGGCCGCCGTGCAGGCCGGCAGCGAAGCGGTGGCGCAGAGCTCGGAGCAGGTGGTCGTCTCGGGCGAGCGCAACCTGCTCGAGGTGCAGGACTTCGGCTCCGACCTCGGCGCGCTGCGCAAGATGTTCGACGTCTTCGAGCGCAAGACGCAGCTGCTGCGCCTGCTCGAGGTGAGCAGCCGCGCCGACGGCGTGCGCATCTGGATCGGCGGCGAGAGCCAGGTGGTGCCGGTCGAGACCCTGTCGGTCGTGAGCGCGCCGTACGAGGTCGACGGCCAGGTGGTCGGCACCCTCGCCGTCGTCGGCCCCACGCGCATGCCCTACGACCGCATGATCCAGATCGTCGACGTCACCGCGCGACTGGTGAGCAACGCGCTCAGCCAGAAATAGGCGCGTGCGGACGTAGACTCGCCGACGCGGGCCGTTAGCTCAGTCGGTTAGAGCAGGGGACTCATAATCCCTTGGTCGCTGGTTCGATCCCAGCACGGCCTACCACCGCGCCAGGCCGCATGGATGCGGTCTGCCACGACGCATTGGCAGCGCTCTGTCGAGCCCGAGATGAGCCGGCGGCAGCGAATGGCCCGTGGACGCAGGCCCGGGTGTCGATCAATCGTCTTGCCGAGTCTCGCGCGTCCCCGGTCGATGCCGCCGGGCTTGCGCGCGCATGCCGGACGCGATGGCGTCGAACGTCCTGATCGGAAAGTCCTGTGGCAGCCTTCTCCGCAAGACATCCAGCGTCGTGTCGACCTTGCTGGCGAGATCGCACATGGCTTGCCAGACGGGCGCCCCGCCGGTCTTCATGGCCAGCGCTTCCCAGTGACGTGCCTGGATCGAGTGCAAGGCGTGGTGCGCGCTCTTCGATCGCACCGCCATGGCCAGCCCCGCGCTCTTCCACCTGAACTGCTTCGGCGCGTCCCCGATGCAGGGCCACACGGACTGCACGTCATACAAGGGCGTCATGGTGTACGCGTCGCCGCGTCCCAGGAACAGCGAGTAGTTCTTCGCATGCCCGTCCGTGGCGGCCAGCAGCCAGAACGCGAACTGCGTCAGCAGGAACGCCAGCCTGTCGGTGTCGGCCTCTGCGCTGCCGGCCAGCAGCGTCAGGCACTCGGCCATGCCGGGCCCGCCGTCCTTCTCGTACTTCTTCGAGGGAGGACAGCCCAATGCCTGGCAGAAGTCTTCCTGGGGCAGGCGCGCGATCC
>CAZFET010000112.1:0-8660 GCA_964517545.1 uncultured Burkholderiaceae bacterium | reverse complement strand
ATCGACCCCCCTGCATCCATTCGCGGTCGAACCGTTCGACGATGAGGACCTTCCGGCCGGCGAACTCGGCCATCTCGGTGTTGGCGACCGGAAGTCCGAGTTCGCGCAGGATCTGGCTGCAGAGCCACTCGTTCTCGACCGAGTCGGTCAGATCGACGCGACGCGATCCGCCGACGAGGCCCAGCGGGAGCTTGAAGATGTGGGTGGTGGGCGTTGCGCCGTGCGGTCGGCACCACCGGTCTCCGACCCTCGTGAGCGCTGTCTTCTCCTGTGCGCCGGCCAGCGAGATGCGGAACTGGTCGTCGTCGTCCGCGCCGAGCCCCAGTGCCCGTTCGGACGGCACGGCGGCGAGGATCTTGCCGATGTCGTCGTCGGTCAACGGCTCGGCGTCGATCCGGTTCCATCCGGTCGGCTCCATGCCTTCGGGCAGGAGTTGCACGGCGCCCATGCACTCGCGTCCGATCGCCTCGAGCAGCGAGAAGGCTTCGGTGTCCCTGGTCCTGAAGCGCCTTGCCAGCCGCTCACGGATGCGGTCGTTGTCGGGCAGCAGGTTGTCGAAGTAGTGGGTGACGACCTGGCCGCGGATCTCGCGCGACGCGGTGATCGGCAGCGACAGCGACAACGAACGCACCTTCTCCGAATCGATCCACGAGCGCTCGTAGGTCAGGGTGCTCGAGCCTCGCCCCACGGTCCAGTGGCCGACGAGCTCGCCGTTCATCCAGATGTCGAGCGTCGAGCTCACCACGAGCCCTTCTTCGGCGTGAGCGTCGGCATCACGGCGGGGGTCGCCTTCCGCGCTGCCCGGGTGGCCGGCGTCCTGGCCGAGCGGCGCGGCGCAGGGCTGTCCTTCTCACCCGCGCGGCGTGACCCGCCGCTGGGCGCGGGCTTCGGGCGACGCTCCTCCGTCGGCTGGGGGGGCGATTCGCCGACCAGGTCTCGCAGGACGAGGGTGGCTCCTAGCGCCGACAGGATGCGGGCGAGCTGCTCGGCGCTCACCACGCCTGGGTTCGCCTCGATTTCCGCGATGCGCACCTGGCTCAGGCCCAAGCGCTGTCCCAGCTGGGCCTGGGTGAGGCCGCGTCGCTTGCGCAGCGCCTGCAGGTGGGCGCGGAGCTGGCTGACGAGTCGCAGCGGGTAGTCCATGGGAGCTCCGTGACATATCGCCTCTGGGCGATGATCGCAATGTATCGCCCAAAGGCGATAAGTGCAAGAAATCGCTCAAGGGCGATACGTGACGCGGCCGGATCGTCGTCGGCCGAAGGGATGCCCCGCCGAGGTCGGCGGGGCATCGATCAGGTATCGCGGGTCCGCTGGCTGCGACGCCTTGGGACCACAGGACGACGACCTGAGCCAGGCGCCGGGCGCTCGAGTCGCGAGCCCCTGGATGAACGACGATCAGCCCCCGGCGGCGCGGTAGCTGGCCGCCGCACGTGCATGCGCGTCGCGTACATGCGCCGCCAACGTGCCCGGCGCGGTGACCTGCACCTGGTCGCCGTGCCGCAGCACGTCCATCGCGATCTCGCGGATGTCCGCGTAGGGCACGCGCAGTTCGTAGCGCCCATCGTCGAGCCAGCGCGCCGACTGCTCGGGGTGCCACTGCTCGCGGCTGACCCACTGGGCGGCCTGCGGCGAGAACACCAGGACGGCCCAGTGCCGGCGCGCACCGGCGTAGATGCCATAGCCGCCGTCCATCTCGGACTCGACCTGCTTCAGCGGCACGTCCTTCGCGCGCGCGTCGGCGAGCGCGACGGACTCGATGGCGTCGAGCGCGAAGCGCCGCAGCCCGTCGGAGCGGTGGCACCACGCGTCCGTGTACCAGGTGTTGCGGTAGTGCACGAGACGCTGCGGCGAAACCTCGCGCTCGCCCACCTCGCCGCGGCCGCGGCTGAGGTAGCGCATCTGCAGGCGCCGGCGCTTGACGAGTGCCTCGCCCACCACCTCGAAGAACTTCGGCGGCACCGGACGGCGCGCCGGGCTCACGATCTTCACGCGCTTGACGACGGCGCGGGCCTCGGCCTCGGACTGGCCCAGCATCTCGTACACGCGGTCGAGCAGCGGCTGCAGGTGCCGGCTGAGCACGCCCTGGCTGTCGAGCTCGCTCAGCAGCTGGTGGGTCATCAGCAGGCTGTACAGCTCGCGCTCGTCGAACCACAGGCCCGGCAGCTCGTGCTTGCGGCCGCGGAACTCGGCCCCGAATCGGTAGCCGTTGCCGAAACGGTCGTACTCGATCGGCGCGTCGAGCCGGTCGCGCAGGTAGGCGAGGTCGCGCTTGAGCGTGGCCGGCGCGACCTCCAGCTCCTCCAGCAAGTCGCGAAAGCTGACGCAGCCCCGTGACTTGATGAGCATCTCGATGCGGTACAGGCGTGCGGTCTTCGTCATCGTCGGCTCCGTCGACTGGCTCATGGCGTGAGCCACCGGAACTGTATCGGCGATGCCCGGCGGGACCGCCCGCGCCGCGCCAGGGTTTCCACCGAAGCACCCCTGTCCGGGCGGGGTGTCGCTGGCTCACGCCATGAGCCTGCCGGCGACGACTCTGGAGCAGACGACGGCACGCACGCCGTCGCACGAACAGGAGGTCCAGCATGCATCACGACTCGCCCGTCCGGCGCCAGGCGCTCCTCGACGAGGCCTCGCGCCCCGACCGCATCGCCTTCGAGATCGGCTGGGACCATGCGCACTACCGGCTCGCGCCGCCGTGCGAGCACCTGCACGAGGGCCATCCCGTGCGTGACGGCTGGCTGGCGGGTCAGGCCGTCTTCGGCGTGCGGACGCTGCAGCCCACGCCCCATGTGCGCAAGTGGCTGCAGCTGCGCCTGAACGCCTGGCTGCGCGGCAAGGTGTTCGAGCCGGTCGCGGTCACACCGCGCTTGCTGCAGCAGATCGACGTGCCGGTGTGTCCGGTGACGGGCGAAGTGCTGACGCACGGCACCGGCGGGCCGGCCGATGCGTCGGTCGACCGTGTCAACAACGACGCAGGCTACGCCGCCGGCAACCTGGCCGTCATGAGCGCGCGCGCCAACCGCGCGAAGTCGCACTACGGCTGGCGCGACTGCGCCGACTTCGCGCGGCAGGTCGAGGTCGGCCGCCTCGGCTCGATCGACGGGCTCGACGCGCGCGAGTGGTCGCGCCTGGCCGTGCTGACGAGCTTCTGCACGCCGCTGTCGCACGCCGAGGCCGCGTCGCTGCCGCTGCTGCTGCTGCCGCCGCCGCGGCTGCGCGTGCTCAACGCGGCCCAGGCGCTGCAGGCCCTGATCACCGTGCAGTTCGCGCGGCCGGGGCAGGTGCCGCGGCTCGATCGGCTGCTGCGGCTCTTTCCCGACGCCGTCCGGCCCTTCGCGCGCTCGCTGTGCACCACCTTGCTCGCACGCCGCCGGCGCGCCGGCACGCCACCCGACGCGCCGGCACTGCGTCGCGCGATGGAGGACGCCTGGGCCGACCCTCTGGTGCTCGACCGCTGGCGGCGCGTGTCGCTGCGCCTCGACGCAGCCTCGTGCGAGCGCATCGTGGAGGCCGCTTGCCTGCGCGGGCTCGGCGGCCACGATGTCCGCTGGCTGCCGCTGGACCGCGCGACCGACGGCTGGTCGCTCGAGACCGGCGGGCGCGTGCCCTCGGCCGTGGCAGGCACGTGGCGACCGCCCGCGTCGCGGACCGTCCCCGAGGCAGCGTCTGTCTGGCGGCTCGCGGAGCGCGCCGCCGCGAGTCGTCCGCCCGCGCGCTTCGCAGCCGGCGCACGCCGGTCGCACTGGCTCGGTCTTTGAGCCTCCCGGCGGCGAGACTGGCCGTGCGCCTCATGAACGAAAGGAGTCCCGCGATGGATGCCCACCTCTCCCTCTCGTCGAACGTGCTGCTGACACCCGCGCGCGCGGGTCTGCGGGCCGGCGCCGACAACACCGTCGAGGTGCTCGTGCGCGTGCAGGCCGCCGACGCGCCCCCCGAGGCCGGCGCGCCGCGGCCGCCGCAGGCGATCGCGCTGGTGCTGGACCGGTCGGGCTCGATGGCCGGCCGTCCGCTGGCGCAGGCGCTCCGTTGCGCCGAGTACGTGTCGACCATGCTGCGGCCGTCGGACATCGTCTCGGTCGTCGCGTTCGATGACCGCGTCGAGCTGCTGTCCCCGGCGCGTCCGCTCGGCGACGGGCAGGCCGTGCGTGCGGCCCTGGCCGGGGTGACCGACGGGGGCAGCACGAACCTGCACGGCGGCTGGCGCGCGGGGGTCGAGTCGCTGGCCCCGGTGGCCGGCGCCGGGCTGAAGCGCGTGATCCTGCTCTCGGACGGGCAGGCGAACCACGGGCTCACCGACGCGACGCAGATCGCGGCCCAGTGCGCCGAGCAGGCGGCGCGCGGCATCTCGACCAGCACTTACGGCCTGGGCAGGAGCTTCAACGAGGACCTGATGGTCGCCATGGCGCGCAGCGGGGGCGGCAACCAGTACTACGGCGACTCCGCCGACGACCTGATGGAGCCGTTCCAGCAGGAGCTGGAACTGCTCGGCAACTTCGCGCTGCGGGATATGCGCCTGACGGCGACGGCGCACGAAGGCATCGAGCTCGAGATGCGCAATCACCTGCACCCGGTGGACGGCGCGTGGCGTCTGCCCGACCTGGCGTGGGGCGCCGAAGCCTGGGCGGCGTTTAGGCTGTGCGTTCCGGCGGCCGTGCTGCCGCCGCCGGGCCAGTCGCTCGCGTTGCTGCGCGTGGCGGTGCGCGCGAGCACCCTTCAAGGCGTCGAGGTCGCGATGGAGCGCACGGCGTTGTCGTTGCCCGTGCTGGCGCCCGCAGCCTGGGACGCGCTGCCGGACGACGAGGACGTGCGACGTCGTTTCACCGAACTCGACGCGGCCGACACGCTCGCCGCCCTGCGCGCGGCCGCAGGCGATGGCGACTGGGGCCGCGTCGACCAGTTGCTCGGCGCGGCCCGCGAGCGCTTCGCCGGTCACGCCTGGCTCGCCGCCATGCTGCAGGCGATGACGGCACTGGCCGCCGAGCGCGACGTCGCACGCTCGCTGAAGGAGCTGGCGTACTCGTCGGACAAGCTGCGCAATCGGCTCGTGCGGTACACCGAGTCCGCGGCCTTCAGCGTGGCCGACGAACTGGAGGTGCCGGCCTACCTGCGCCGCAAGCCCGTGCAGGGCAAGGACCTCGGCGCCGACGCCGGCGCAGGCCGCGGCACCACCGACCCGCGGCCGAGCAAGCCTTGAACCGCACCGCACGCTGCGCGGCAGCCGCAGGACAGCGCGGCCCTCCCTCGTGAGGGCTGCGTCGTTTCCGGCACACGGGAACGACGCCACGGCGCCGATTTGATCGACAACTTGCGGGGCGCCCGACAAATGCCGCTAAAGCGTCGCCCCGCGCTCCACGACCCCGGCGCGGACTGGCGATGCCAGCACCGGGGCGTGGAGAAGAAGCGATGAAGCTGCGTTGCAGGCCCGGAGACCTCGCGATCGTGATCGGCGAGGAGCCCGGCTGCGAGATGAATCTCGGACGTTTCGTGCGCGTGCGCGGGCCGCTGCGCAAGGACCCGAGCCGCGGTGTGACCTGGCTGATCCGCCCCGTCGACCGCGAACCCTGGGCGGTCATGCAGCCCGGCGGCCGGCGAGAGGAGTTCGTCGTCGACTGGGCCGACCACGTCGAGCACGCGGACCGGTGGCTGCTGCCGATGGGTGAATCGGCACTTCTCGACATGGAAGTCACTGACTTGATTGTGCGACGGGTCTAATCCGCTCAAACTGCGCTGGCGAGAGGGCAGAATATTTGCCGTCTCCTGAGTCGACGGCATGAAGTTCACCTTGTTCTCGTTCGCCGGCGTAAGTCATCTGCAAGTCGCGAACGTCGGGCGCGACGACACAGAGAACTGCTTCGCCGAGAACTTGAATGGTTACTGCAGGCGTTTTTCTGTCGATGACGTCATCGCGGCAGAGGTTCGATGCAAGAGGGCCGCGCACGGCAAGTTGGGGCCAGTTGCACTTGGTGTGCACATGGCGAAGGCGGGCTGCTGTCGGGTCGATGAATGGCGACATGCGGGACTGGCAGCATTGCCTCTCGGCGAGTCTGCTTTTCGTCACGTCATTGAACATGGACATGCCGGACACTTAGCAGGCCGACCAAGGGACTCAATCCGACAGCCATACGCACGCGCAAGCGCGAGCACTCGGCGTCGATGTTCGACGACGTGTTCGAGACAAGCAGCCTGCTGCACGGTGACGAGTCCGACGTGCTCGCCGACGCCGACGTGAACAGGCACGTGACGATGGACCGGGCTAACGCCCAGCGCTGGATCGCAGCAACACGCTCGATAGCCTGCTCGACCGGATCGAGGGCTTGAACGTCACCGTGCGCGCCATCGTCGAGTGCCCGTTCCGGATCGTCGAACGCAAATTGGGTCATGTCAGTGTCCGCAACCGTGGACTGAACAGTGCGGATGGAAGTTCAAGATGTCCGTTTCGCTGGAACGCCTGAGTCAGGCACTCGCAACCTTGGGTCCATCTACCGCGCGCGCCATCGCCGCACAAATTCGTCAGTCAACTGGGATTGATGTTCGCAAGAGGGACATCAACCCTCTTCTTTACGGCAACCCGCACCGCTTCACCCGTACCGGTGACAACCCTCCGGTGTGGCACTTGACGATCCTTGCGACGGCAGACGCGCCGCCGCCAAGGCCTCCATCCCGGGAGGCCGTTGCCCCGCCAGGGCCCGTCACGAGCTCGCCGCCACCAGCCCCCGCGCGGGTGTCCATTCCCGTGCAGCTTCCGCCAGCGCCGTCTCGACAAGTCGTACGAGAGCATCGTGCAGCAGCAGACGTGGCGAGTCATGGTCGGATGACGCCGCCCGTTGTTCGTACTGATGATGTGCCGGCCGTGGCCAGGACCGTATCCACGCCAGCGGTTCAGTGGCCCTTGGGATCGATGCGGCCTCACGCGTGGCAGCTGCGCGCTTACGAGCATTGGAAAGCGCGCAATGAACGAGGGATCGTGGAGGCCGTGACCGGGACGGGCAAGACTGTTGTCGGACTTGCCGCCATTGCGTCGGCATGCAACTCGGGTCATCGTGTTCTGGTTCTGGTGCCTACCATCGTCTTGCTGCGTCAATGGATGGACCGGGTGCGAGAACATCTTCCGGGCCTGGGTGTCGGGCTCCTCGGTGATGGCGTGGACGACAGCGGACGGCCCGACCTCCAGGTTCTCATCGCGGTCATCAACTCAGCCGCTTCGCGCGCCAAGCAGTTCGATGGACGCTTTCATCTCATCGTGGCTGACGAGTGTCATCGTTATGGGGCGCCTACCTTTCGGCAGGCACTGTTGCCATCAGCTCGCCTGCGCCTGGGCCTCACAGCGACACTAGAGCGCAACGACGACGGCGTCGACACGGTGCTGGAGCCGTACTTCGGTACGCCCAGCTTCGTCTACTCCTACGACGAAGCGACCAGCGACGGAGTCTTGGCGAGCTTTGTCGTCGCGCAGGTCGGCGTCAAGCTTGCTGCCGACGAGCGCCAGCGGTTTGAGGCAGCCGATCACACATTCAGGAAGGCGCTGGCGACGCTGATCAACCGCTATGGCTACCCGGAGAGAGACTTTGGCGCGGTCATGGCCCAGGCCACGCAGGCCGCGAAGACGATGATGACCTTTTACGGGGAGGGTAAGCAGGCCAAGTTGATGCTGAACAGCTTTGCCGAACGTACTCGCATCCTGGCGGAGACGCCGGGCCGTACCGAGGCGCTGGTCGCGTTGGTGCCGGCCATGATCCAGTCTGGCCGGGTGTTGGTGTTCACCGAGACCGTCGAGGCAGCCGATCGGGCGGCAGCTCGCTTGCGGCAATGCGGACTGCATGCGCACGCGTATCACAGCGGCGTAGGGGCTGCCCAACGAGAGGGCGCGCTGCAGGCGCTGGGAACTGGCCAGGTTCAAGTACTCGTGGCAGTCAACGCGCTACACGAAGGTGTTGATGTTCCAGATGTAGACCTCGGCGTCGTGATGTCGTCAAGTCGGTCGAAGCGCCAGATGATCCAGAGGCTCGGCCGGGTCATCAGGAAGAAGCCAGATGGTCGCTACGCCCGGCTGGCGATCCTGTTTGCCGAGGACACGCATGAAGACCCGCGCAACGGCGGGCACGAGGCATTCCTCGATCAGGTAACTCAGGCAGCCGACGAAATTGAACGCTTCGAGGCATCGCGGGCGGCTGCAGCAAGTGAGTTCCTGATGTCCTTCGCGGGACCTCGGCACGCCGAGGCGTCAACGCAGCCAATTCTGCTCCGGGATCCGAGGGATCGGCGTCACGGCGCCTCGGTGGGTCTCGACAAGCAGACAGGCGTTGCTCCCGCGAGCGTCCCGAGGGCGCCCGACGCCGCACCAGCTTCCGTGCGAGCGCCTGTGGACACCCCTCGTCCGAGTACGAGCGAATCTGTCCGCCGCCCTGTCGGGTCCGAAGGGGGTCGTCCTGCGGGCGCACTGGTGGACATTGACGCTGCGGCCGGCCTCATCCGAATCGGATCGCGCGAGTTCGACCTGGATGCCGACCTACGGCTTCGGCAGTTCGGCGCTGTGAGGGAGTATTGCTATCGCGGGGTCACGGTTGGAACGGTGTCACACGACTCGCAGACCCATCGCGCGGAGTTCATTCTAGGCAATCCGCGCAATCGACTGACGTTGCACAACCCGTCCAGGGAGGCGC
>CAZFET010000111.1:0-10436 GCA_964517545.1 uncultured Burkholderiaceae bacterium | reverse complement strand
GGTCCTCGCTGCGCGCGAGCTGCCCGCGCAGCCGCTGCCGCTCCAGCGCGGCGGCGGCCAGGTCGCCGAGGCTCGCGAGCCACTGCACCTCGTCGAGATCGAACGCCTCGCGCGTGACCGACGCGAACACGAGCGTGCCGCAGTGTCGGCCGTGGGCGAGCATCGGCACGCCCACCGCCGCGCGCACGCCGAGGCGCCGCAGGTCGGCCGCGGCACGCTCGCCCGACTCGTGCAGCCGCTCCAGGATCAACGGCCGGTGCCGCGCCGCGCCGCGCTCGGACTCGAGCTCGCGCGCGTGGACCTGCCGCCGTGCGTCGGGCACGGCGTCGGGCGGTCGCGCCGCGGCGACGTCGAGCGCCGCCGTGCCGTCGACCGCGCCGTGCGCGTCGTGGAAGCACCACGTGGCGTCGAGCATGGTCTGCGCTTCGGACAGCACCGGCGCGAGCGCGTCGAGCGGCTGCTCCAGCTGCAGCAGGCGTTGCGACAGCTCGTTGAGCAGGCGCAGCCGCTGCGCGACGTGCCCGGCAGCGCCCGGCGCCCGGCGGGACGCGGCAGCGTCGGCGCCGCCGCGGGGTCGCTGTGGGGTTCGCGCCATGGCTGCGCGTCAGTCCGTCGACCGCGCGGCCGCGGATGCGCCGCGGCATCGTACGCCGGGCGCCTGCCCGGCACCATCGACCATCACGGCAGGCGGGTGTTGAGCGTGGCCAGCCACAGCCACACCTGCGACGGCTCGACCGGCCGCGCCCACACCTGCTCGGCGCCCTCCGCCAGCGCCGTCTCGCGCACCCGGTCGAGCGGCTCGGCGCTGAGCACCGCGATGCAGGCCGACCGCGTGCGCTCGTCGTCGCGCAGCCGCTCGACGAGTTCGGTCCACGGCGACGCGCCCACGTCGGTGTCGATCACGATCACCTGCGGACGCATCGCGAGCGCGCTGCGCATGCCCTCGGCGGCGCTGCTGCAGCCCCAGTAGGTCCAGTCGCCGGCGGACAGCACGATCTGCTCCATGCGCATCGCGCCGAACGGGTCGGCGTCGAGGTGCAGCACGAGGCGTCGGCCGCCGCTGCCGCCGGCGCGACGGTCGACCGCCGCCTTCAGCGCTTCGCGGACCTCGGCGTCGCCGGCCGCGGGCAGCCGCAGCTCGAACGCAGCGCCCTCGCCTTCGACCGGCGGCGCGGAGAGCTCGCCGTGCAGGGCCCGCGCCAGCTCGCGGCTGATCGCCAGACCGAGGCCGAGGCCGGGCGCGTGGCGTTCGCCGGCGCGGCTGAACGGCTTGAACAGCTCGGCGCGCTGCGCGTCGCTCAGGCCGCGGCCGCTGTCGCGCACGCGCAGCACCAGCGACTCCGCCTCGCGCCACAGCAGCAGCTCGATGCGGCCGCCGTGGCGGTTGTACTTGATGGCGTTGCTCAGCAGGTTGATCACGATCTGGCGGCACGCGCGCGGATCGGCACGCACCCAGCTCGACTCGGGGCCGACGTCGAACGTGACCGACAGCGCCTTGTGCTCGGCGTCCGTGCGCAGCATGGCCACCGCCTCGAACAGCACCGGCGCGAGCTGCATCGTCACCGGCGTCACCGCGACCGTGCCGCGCTCGATGCGCACCGCGTCGAGCATGTGCTCGACGACGGTGAGCAGGTGCTGCGCCGAGCTGCGGATCAGCCCGAGCCGCTGCGCATGCGCGGCTGGCAGCGCGGGCTCGGCATGGCCCGTCAGCAGATCGGCGAAACCGACGATGGCGTTGAGCGGCGTGCGCAGCTCGTGGCTCGCGCGCACCAGCAGGTCGGACTTGGCGAGGCTCGACGCCTCGGCCAGCAGCCGCTCGCGCTCGAGCCCGCGCGTGTGCTCGCGGCCGCTCGCTTCGCGCAGCACGGCGGTGTACAGCGCGTCGCCGGCGTCGCCGCTGGCGACGATCGTCACCTCGACCGGCAGCTCGCGCCCGTCGCGGTGCAGCGCCGGCACCGCGGCGCCGCGGGCCATCAGGCGCGCGCCCGCCCCCGCGGCACCGAAGCCGCGCACGCGTCCGTCGTGACCGTCGCGCCGAGCCGCCGGCAGCAGCTGCGACAACGGCATGCCGAGCGCTTCGTCGCGCGAGTAGCCGAGCAGCGCCACGGCTGCGCGGTTGAAGTCGACGATGGCGAGGTCCCGATCGACGGTGACGGCGGCATCGGCGGCCGTCTCGAACACCGTCGCCAGGTGCGTGGCGATGCGCGTGCCGTTCATCGGCCGGCCCTCGGCGGCGCGTGTCTCGCGCTCATCGGATCCGCCGCGTCGACGCCATCCGGGATCGTGGATTCATGACAGCAACGGAGCGACGGGGGACGGCATGCGGTACGGCGCGCAAGGGGTGCGGCGAGCCTATCGTCGGCTCGCGGGGGCCACCAGCGGAACTCACGAACGTCGAGTCAGACTCTTCTGACCGGGCACGCGCCGCTCGACAATCCTCGGCCGGCCGATAGACTCGTTACTGGAGGGCGGCGTCGCTTGCCTGGCATCGCCTCGAGCGCCCACAGGCCGCACCGAATCCACCTCACCCCCTGCGCACCGCGCGACCGCAACTCGCCGCGCGCGCCGACGACACCCGCGAATGATCGACGTCCTGATCTGCGACGACCACGAACTCGTGCGCACCGCCATCGCGCGCGCGCTGGAGTTCGGCGGCGAACTCCGCGTGGTCGGCCAGGCCGCCACGCCGGAAGCGCTGCTCACGCTGCTCGAAGGCGGCACCTTGCCCGACGTGCTGCTGCTGGACCTGAACGTGGGCATCGGCGGCGTGGCCGCGGGGCTCGCGCTGATCGAGCGCGTGCTCGCGCGCTGGCCGGCCGCGAAGCTGCTGGTGCTGTCGATGCATCACGAGGCCGAGGTGATCGACCGCTCGCTGCGCGCCGGTGCGCGCGGCTTCGTCGGCAAGGGCAGCTCGATGGAGATGCTGATGCAGGGCATCGAGGCCGTGCATCGCGGGCGTCGCTACGTCGACCCGACCCTGGTCGACGCGCTCATCGCGCGCGGCGACATCGCCAGCGAGCCGTGGGACGCCGCGCTCACGCCGCGCGAGCGCGAGGTGATGGCGCGCCTGTGCGCCGGCCAGCGCCTCTACGAGATCGCGCACGCGCTCAGCGTGAGCATCAAGACCGTGGGCACGCACAAGGCCCGGCTGATGGAGAAGCTGCAGGTGCGCACGAACGCCGAGCTGATCCGGCTCGGCCACCAGCACGGGCTGCGCTGATCGCGCCGCGGGCCGCGGGCCGCGCCGATCGCGCGGCCGGTCAGTCCGGAATCTCGGGTTCGACCAGCCGCGCCAGGTGGCGCAGCGACTCCTGCCAGCCGAGGTAGCAGGCCTCGAGCGGGATGAGCGCGGGCACTCCTTCCTGCACGATGTTCAGCTCGGTGCCGACCGACACCGCCTTCAACGTGACGGTCACGGTCATCTCGCCCGGCAGGTCGGGGTCGTCGAAGCGGTCGGTGTAGCGCAGGCGCTCGCCGGGCACGAGTTCGAGGTACTCGCCGCCGAACGAGTGGCTGCGCCCGCTGGTGAAGTTGGTGAACGACATGCGGTGCCGCCCGCCGACGCGCGGATCGAGCTCGTGCACCTTGCAGGTGAAGCCGTTGGGCGGCAGCCAGCGCGCCATCGCGTCGGGGTCGAGGAAGGCGCGGTACACCTTCTCGGGACGGGCGGCGAGCACGCGATGCAGGCGGACGGTGTGGCTGGACATGGCAGGGCCTCCTCGAATCATCGCCCGCGACCGGCGGGCGTTCCGTCTGCACGACGAACGGCGTGCAGCGCAATCGACAGCGCCGGCGGCGCCGGCGCGCCGGTGCGCCGGCGCGACGTTCTTCGTCGCGTCGACCGGCCCGGACCCGACGGGGCCGCCCGCACTCAACACGCGCTGCGGGCCGACGCGTATTCGAGCTCCTGCTCCACGCGGTCGCGGCGGCGCTCGCCGAGCTGTCGCCCGATCTCGCACAGCGTGCGCTCGAGCTGCTGCATCGGCGGCACTCCCGCGGCGAGTGCGACGCGTGCGGCCTCGGGTATCGCCGGTCGCGTGACCAGCACGAGTCCGCTGCGCAGGCGCACCGCCGGCCGCGCCGCCACGGCCTCGACCTGCGCCCGCCGCGTGCGCGTCCACGCGTCGGCCGCGAACGCCAGCGCGATGTCGTCGCTGCCGTCGCGCACCTCGATCTCGCGCCGCTCGCGCCGCCAGAACGTCAGGGTGTCGGCGATGTAGGCCGCGCGGCGCGCCAGGTCCAGCCCGAAGCGCGTGCTGTCGTGCGCCGGCGTCCACGACGGCACGCCGAGTTCGGCCGCGAGCGCGCGGGCGCGCGGCGCGCCGCCGATCGCCTCGACCAGCGCGAGCGTCATCGGCACCGAGGCCGTGATGCCGGTGGTCGTGGCCACGTCGCCGTCGACCACGTAGCGCCGGTGCGGCACGAAGGTCGCGCCGGGGCGCTCGGCCGACACCTGGCCCTGGTAGTACCAGTGGCTCACGTAGCGGCGGCCGTCGAGCAGGCCGGCCTGCGCGACCACCAGCGCACCGGCGCACACGCCGATCACGCGCGCGCCGCGTGCGGCCTGGCGGGCGAGCCAGGCGCTCACCTGCGGATCGTCGCGCGGCTCCATCGCCGGCACGATCACGTAGTCGGCGCCCGCCGGATGCGCGCGCTCGAAGCCCGCGAAGTCCATCTCGGCGTGCACGCGCAGCGCCGGGTACAGGCGCACGTCGCCGGAGCGTGGCGCGACCACGAGCACCTCGGCGACGTCGGCGCGCTCGAGCACCGCGTGCGGCAGCAGCAGGTCGGTGGTCTCGGTCGCGTCGTTGAGCGCGAGCACGACGATCACCGGGCGGCCCGGGCGGCGCGGGCGCATCGCCTCGACGAACGCCTGCTTCTGCTGCTCGGCGGCCGACGGGTCGGGCGGCGGGGGCGGCGGCATCGGCGCGCCCGTGCCGCAGGCCGCGAGCGCCACGGCCGCGAAGGCGCCCGCGAGCAGCGCGCGCGTGGCGGCGCACAGGCGCGTGGCGATGTCGGTGGTGATGTCGGTGGCGATGGCGATGACGGTCGCAAAGCGGCGGCGACACGACACGACGAACATGATTCGGGACTCCTAGCAACCGCGACGCCATCACCGTAGCGGTCCGCCCGCAGCCCCGCAACGACGAGATGGCCGCAGTTCCTGCCACGGCGCGCGCGGCGCTTCAACGCGACGCTGCGTCGGCCGCGTCCGTCCCGATCGCGCGCAGCACCGCCGCACGCGCGAGCAGGCGCGTGGAGTCCAGGGTCGGCAGCGGCGACTGCAGGTCGTTCATCACCAGCGGGATCTCGGTGCAGCCCAGCACCACCGCGTCGCAGCCGGCCTCCTTCATGCGGCGGATCACGCCCACGTAGTGCTGCACGGCTTCGGGCCGCAACACGTGCCGCACGAGCTCGTCCATGACGATGCGGTGGCCCTCGCCGCCCCCCTGCGGCGTCGGCCGCGCCCAGCCCAGGCCGCGGTGCTCGAAGGTCGACGGGTACACGTCGCTGTCGACCAGCCAGCGCGTGCCGAGGATGCCGATGCGCCCGAAGCCGCGCCGCCGCGCCTCGTCGGCCACCACCTCGGCGATGTGCAGCCACGGCAGCGGCGACTCGGCACGCACCAGCGGCAGCGCCTGGTGGATGGTGTTGTCGGGGCAGATCACGAACCGCGCGCCGGCCGCCTGCAGGCGCCGCACCGAGTCGAGCATCAGCTCGCCGACGGCGCGCCAGTCGCCGCGCTCGATGTGCTCGACGTAGCGCGACAGCGGCGGCGTGTGCATCGACACCTCGGGGTGCCGGTACGCGCCCAGCAGGCGCTCGCCTTCGTGGACGATGGTGCGATAGCACAGTGCCGCACCCTCGGCCGAACACGCGACGATGCCGATGGGCTCCGGCGCGCCGGACCGATCGCGGAACCTGGACATGACTCGACTCCTCTGCTCGACGGCGGCGCCGGGAGGCCACGGGTGCCGGCGCTACGATCCTGGCCTTCGCGCGCGCCGTCCGCGACGGCGACGCGCTCCGCAGGCATGAGCGTAGAGACGACACCCCCGCGCCACAACGACGAAGAAGCCGCGGCCTCTGCCAGGCACGTGGTGCTGGTCGCGTTCGACGGCGTCGAACCGATCGACGTGGCCGGCCCGGCCAGCGTGTTCAGCAAGGCCGAGGCGCTGCGCCCGGGCAGCTACCGGCTGCACGTGGCCTCGCCGCGCGGCGGCGACGTGCCCACCAACAGCGGCCTGCGCATCGCCGGCACCTGCGCGCTGTCGGCCCTGCCCGGCGCGATCGACACGCTGATCGTCGCCGGCGGCGAGGAGCCGGGCGTGCGCGCCGCCCTCGTCGCGCAGGGCATGCGGACCTGGCTCGCCGAGGTGGCGCCGCGCGTGCGCCGCGTCGCGAGCGTGTGCACCGGCGCGTTCGCGCTCGCGGCGGCCGGGCTGCTCGACGGCCGCGCGGCCACCACGCACTGGCGCGTGCTCGGCCTGCTGCAGTCGCTGCGGCCGCAGGTGCGCGTGCAGCGCGAGCGCATCTACGTGCACGACGGCCCGGTGTGGACGTCGGCCGGCGTCACCACGGGCATCGAGCTCGCGCTCGCGCTGGTCGAGGACGACCTCGGCCACGCGGTGGCGATGGAGATCGCGCGCACCCTCGCGCTGCCGATGCTGCGCGGCGGCGAGCAGCCGCAGCTGAGTCCGGCGCTGCAGGCGCAGGCCGGCGCGAGCCGCCGTCTGCGCGAGCTCGTGGCGTGGATCGGGAGCCATCCGCAGGAGGATCTGTCGGTCGAGGCGCTGGCCGCGCGCGTGCAGATGAGCCCGCGCCACTTCGCCCGCGCCTTCGTCGCCGAGACCGGTCACACGCCGGCCCGCTTCGTCGAGCACGCGCGGGTGGCCGCGGCGGCCGAGCTGCTCCGGCGCACGCGCTGGCCGCAGGAGCGCATCGCCGGCCGCAGCGGCTTTCGCTCGGTCGACGCGCTGCAGCGCGCGTTCGTGCGGCAGCTCGGCACCACGCCGCAGGCGTATCGCGAGCAGGAGGCACGCGACGTCGGGCGGTGAGGGTTGCTGTCGGGCGGTGTGACGATCGCCGTCGGGCGCCGAGGCGGCAGGGGCGCGACCTGTCGGGCGTTCCGAAGCACTGACGACACCTCGCTCACCGTTCGGGCTGATGTCGCTCAGCCCGAACGGGCGGTGTCGCTCAGCCCGAACGGGCGGTGTCGCTCAGCCCGAACGGGCGGTGTCGCTCAGCCCGAACGGGTGGTGTCGCTGCCGCGCATGACGGCAAGCTCAACGGGCGCCGCCCTTCGTCGCGCCGTGCGCGAGAAAGCGCTCGGCCAGCAGCACCCAGTACGCGGCGCCGACCGCGACGTTGTCGTCGTTGAAGTCGTAGCCCGGGTTGTGGACCATGCAGGCGCCGTGGCTGCAGCCTTCGCCCGCGGTGCCGTTGCCGATGAGCAGGTAGCTGCCCGGCACCCGTTCGAGCATGAAGGCGAAGTCCTCGCTGCCGGTGAGGGCCGGCCCCTGCAGGGTGACGCGCTCGGGCCCCAGCAGTTCGAGCGCCACCTCGCGCGCGAAGGCCGTCTCGGCCGGCGTGTTGACCAGCACCGAGTAGCCGGCGCGCCAGTCGACCGTGGCGCGCACGCCGAAGCTCTCGGCCTGCGCGGCCACCAGCGACTTGATGCGCTGCTCGAGCAGGCTGCGCACCTCGCGGTCGAGCGCGCGCACGCTCAGCTCGAGCGTCGCGCGCGCCGGGATCACGTTGTTGGCGCGGCCGGCGTGCAGCGCGCCCACGGTGACCACCGCGGCCTGCTGCGGGTCGACGTTGCGCGAGACCAAGGTCTGCAGCGCCATCACGATGGCGGCGGCGGCCACCACCGGGTCGGCGGCCTCGTGCGGCATCGCGCCGTGGCCGCCGGTGCCGTCGATCACGACGGTGGCGTAGTCCGACGAGGCCATCGCAGCGCCTTCGCGCAGCACGAGCCGGCCCTGCGCGATGCCGGGCATGTTGTGCATCGCGAACACCGCGTCGCACGGCCAGCGCTCGAACAGCCCGTCGTCCATCATGCGCAGCGCACCGCCGCCGCCCTCCTCGGCCGGCTGGAAGACGAGATGCAAGGTGCCGTCGAAGCGGCCGCGCTCGGCGAGGTGCCGGGCCGCGGCCAGCAGCATGGCGGTGTGACCGTCGTGGCCGCAGGCGTGCATGACGCCGCGATGCACGCTGGCGTGCTCCAGGCCGGTGGCCTCGTCGATCGGCAGCGCGTCCATGTCGGCGCGCAGGCCCAGGCGCCGCGGGCCGTCGCCGCGCACGAGGCGGCCGACGACGCCCGTGCCGCCGACACCGGTCACGACCTCGTAGCCCCACGCGCGCAGCCGCTCGGCCACCAGCGCCGCGGTGCGGTGCTCGTCGAATGCGAGCTCGGGGTGACGATGGATGTCGCGCCGAAGGGCGACGAACTCAGCGGCGCCGCGCTGCAGCGACTCGATCAGGGTGGACACGATCACGACCTCCGCTGCGGTGACGCCGGCTCACTGCGCCTCGAGCCGGATGCTCTTCGCGATGGCGCGAAAGCGCGCGGTCTGCGTCTCGTATTCCTTCTGCGCCTCGGCGGCCGACATCATCGGCGGCACGCGGCCGCCGAGTTCCTCGAGCTTGCGGCGGCCCTCGGCGTCGCCCATCGCCGTGGCCAGCGCCTTGTTCAGCGCCTGCACCACGGGCTCGGGCGTCTCCTTGCGCACGAAGTAGCCGGTCCAGGTGTTGAACGCGAAGTCCTTCACCGACTTGCTGTCGTTGATGCTCGGGTACTTCTCGAGGAACTTCGCCTCCGGCTTGCCCGACGGCGCCATCGTCGCGAGCACCTTGTAGAGGCCCTGGTCGACGAAGCCCGGCAAGCGCGAGTCGACGACGAAGAACGCGAGATCGACGCGGTCGCCGCCGAGGTCCTGCTGGGCCGGCGCGAAGCCCTTGTACGGCACGTGCGTCATGCGCGCGCCGATGGTCTGCGCGAAGTGCTCGCCGATCACGTGATAGAACGAGCCGATGCCCACGCTCGCGTAGGTGAGCGGCTTGCCGTCGGCGTCGGCCTTGCGGGCCAGCGCGACCAGCTCGTCTATCGTGTTGGCCGGCAGGTTCTTGCGCGCCAGCACCGCCATCGGGAAGCTGCCGATCATCTGCACCATGCGCCAGTCCTCGGCCTTGTACTTGACGGCCTGCAGCGCCATCGGCGCGAGGATCAGCTCGTTGGGCGAGCCCTGGTAGAGGTAGTGGCCGTCCGCCGCCGAGCCCAGCACCTTCTGCGCCGCGATGGCGCCGGACACGCCGCCGACGTTCTCGACGATCACCTGCTGGGCCAGCGCCTGCGCGAGCGGCCGCTCGACCAGGCGCGCGATCACGTCGGACAGCCCGCCCGCGGGGTACGGCACCATGAGGTTCACGGGCTTCGTCGGGAAGCCCTGCGCCCAGCCGGCGGTGCAGGCCAGCGCGAGACAGGCGGTGAGGGCGAGGCGACGGTGGATGCGCAGGGTCATGGCGGCTCCGGCAAGAGGTGGGCGACGGGCATCGGCGGACAGTTCCGACGCAATGTAGGCAGCGCGAGACCGGCAGTCCAATGCATTGTTCGTTGAATTAGCATGCAGCGGCTGCACCGTCGCAGGAGCCCCCGCCATGACGCTCGTCCAGCTGCGCCACCTGATCGCCCTCGCCGACCACGCGCGCGCGCGGCCGGCGCGTGAACGCGCGCACCGCCGGCAGCTTGCGCATCGGCATGGGCTCGGGGTCCGGCGCCATGCTCATGCTGCCGCTGCTGCAGAAGGCGTGCAGCGAGCATCGCCGGCTGCACGTGGAGATCACGCGCAGCCGCACCGACCTGCTGGTGCAGTCGCTGCGCGCGCGCACGCTCGACGCGCTGGTGGTCGACGCACGCTCGCTGAAGCCGGCGCCCGACCTGCGCGCCGACTTCGTCTACGAGATGCGCGGGGCGTTCATGGTGCGGCGCGATCACCCGCTCGCACGGCGTCGCCGGCCGACCTCGTTCGACGACGTGTGCGCGTACCCGATCGCGTCGACGCCGCTGTCCGACGAGGTGGCGCGCCTGCTGGTGGAGCGCTACGGCCCGCAGGCGCACCCGGACGTGTGCGTCACCTTGCGCTGCGCGCTCCACCGACGCGGTGCTGCTGGCCGTGCGCGCGTCGGCGCCCGACCTCGCGGAGCTGCGGCTGGCGCCGCCGCTCGACGCGACCGCGCGCTTCGGGCTCGTCACGCTCGCGCGGCGCACCGATGCGCCGGCGCTCGAGCTGGTGCGCACGTTGATGCAGCAGCGGCTGGTCGACTGACGCGCCGGCTGAAGCGTCGCGCCGCTGCGCTGGAGGGAGCCGCAGCGCGGCGCGACGCATCCGCTGGCGCGGATCGACGAGCTCGAGATCGCCTGGCAGACCCTCGCG
>CAZFET010000110.1:0-10468 GCA_964517545.1 uncultured Burkholderiaceae bacterium | reverse complement strand
GACTGGACCGTCGGCCACGTGCACTCCGGCGCGCTCGGCTGGGTCGGCCTCGTGTCGATGGGCTGCCTGTACCACCTGATCCCGCGCATGGTCGGGCGCACCAGCATGCACAGCGTGCGCGCGATCGAGCTGCACTTCTGGGTCTCGACCCTGGGCATCGTGCTGTACATCGCCGCGATGTGGATCGCCGGCGTGATGCAGGGCCTGATGTGGCGCGCCGTGCATCCGGACGGCACCTTGGTCTACAGCTTCGTCGAGAGCGTGAAGGCGACGTATCCCTTCTACGTGATCCGCCTGCTCGGCGGCCTGCTGTACCTCGGCGGCATGCTGATCATGGCCTGGAACGTGGTGATGACGGTGCGCGGCGGCACGGCCGGCGTGCGCCCCACGCCGCTCGAGCCGGCGCGCGCCTGAGGCGGCAGGAGACGACGAAATGAGCGACGCACACACCTCCCCCCGCGGTCACGAGCGCATCGAGACCAGCAACTTCCTCATGATCGTGCTGATCCTCGTGGTCGTCGCGATCGGCGGCCTGGTCGAGATCGTGCCGCTGTACTTCCAGCGTTCGACCACGCAGCCGCTCGAAGGCGTGAAGCCCTACACCGCGCTGCAGCTCGCCGGCCGCGACATCTACATCCGCGAGGGTTGCTACAACTGCCACTCGCAGATGATCCGTCCGCTGCACGCCGAAGTGCTGCGCTACGGCCCGTACTCGCGCGCCGGCGAGTTCGTCTACGACCACCCGTTCCAGTGGGGCAGCAAGCGCACCGGCCCCGACCTGCACCGCGTGGGCGGCCGCTACTCCGACGAGTGGCACCGTCTGCACCTGATCAACCCGCGCGACCTGGTGCCGGAGTCGAACATGCCCGCCTATCCGTGGCTCGACCGCACGCCGGTCGCCGCGGAGTCGCTGCCCGCGCACATGCGCGCGCTGCGCCGCGTCGGCGTGCCCTACACCGACGCCGAGATCGCCGAGGCGCCCAAGGCGGTGCAGGGCAAGACCGAGATGGAAGCGCTGATCGCCTACCTGCAGGTGCTCGGCACCGCGCTGAAGTGAACGGAGGCCATGCGATGGACATCAACCTGCTGCGCGGCATCGTCACGGTGTTGTCGATGGCCGCCTTCGTGGGCATCTGGGTGTGGGCCTGGCGGCGCTCGAACCGCCAGCGCTTCGAAGAAGCGGCACGCCTGCCGTTCGAGTCGGATTCCGAAGGAGCTCGCTGATGGCTGACTTCATCAACAGCGGCTGGTCGTGGTTCGTCGCGATCGCCACGCTCGTGAGCGTGCTCGCGTGCCTGCTGCTGCTCATCATCGCGGCGCGCCGCCGCGTGATGGCCAAGGACAACACCACCGGCCACGTCTGGGACGGCGACCTGCGCGAACTCAACAACCCGCTGCCGCGCTGGTGGATGGGGCTGTTCGTGATCACCGTGGTGTTCAGCCTCGCGTACCTCGTGCTGTACCCGGGCCTGGGCAGCGCGGCCGGCACCCTGGGCTGGTCGAGCGACAAGCAGTACCAGGACGAGCGCGCGAAGGCGCAGGCCGCGGCCGCGCCGCTGTACGCGCGCTTCGCCACGCTCGACGCGCCGGCGCTGGCCGCCGATCCGCAGGCCATGGCGATCGGCGAGCGGCTGTTCGTCAACCACTGCGCGGCCTGCCACGGCTCCGACGCGCGCGGCAGCAAGGGCTTCCCGAACCTGACCGACACCGACTGGCTGTGGGGCGACTCGCTCGACGCGATCAAGGAAGCCATCGCGAAGGGCCGCAACGGCGTCATGCCGCCGATGGCCGCCGCGGTGGGTTCGGCGCAGGACGTGCGCAACGTCGCGCACTACGTGCTGAGCCTGTCGGGCAGTCCGCACGACGCGATCGCCGCGCAGCTCGGCCGGGAGAAGTTCGCGGCCTGCGCGGCGTGCCACGGCCCGGGCGGCAAGGGCAATACCGCGCTCGGCGCACCCAACCTGACCGACAAGATCTGGCTGCACGGCTGGGGCGAGGAGGCCATCGTCGCCGCCATCACGCAGGGCAAGAACAACATGATGCCCGCGCACGCGAACCGCCTGACGCCCGAGCAGATCCACGTGCTCGGCGCGTACGTGTGGCAGCTCTCCCGTCCGGCGCAGCTGGCCACGAAGTAGTCCGTCGTTCCCGATGCCCCTGACCGAGAGTGCCGGCGCACCTGCGGCCGCCGCCGACGACGCGGCCGTCCAGGTCGTCTCGCTGTACGAGAAGACCAAGAAGATCTACCCGCGCGCGGTCAGCGGGCGCTTCGCGTTCTGGCGCTGGGCGCTGGTGTTCGCCACGCAGCTCGTGTTCTACGGTCTGCCGTGGCTGGAGTGGAACGAGCGCCAGGCGGTGCTGTTCGACCTGGCGGCGCGGCGCTTCTACATCTTCGGGCTGGTGCTGTATCCGCAGGACTTCATCTACCTGACCGCGCTGCTCGCGATCTCGGCCTACGGCCTGTTCCTGTTCACCGCCGTCGCCGGCCGGCTGTGGTGCGGCTACGCCTGCCCGCAGACCGTCTACACCGAGATGTTCATGTGGATCGAGCACCGCGTCGAAGGCGACCGCGCCGCGCGCATGAAGCTCGACGCCGGTCCGTGGAACCTCGACAAGCTCTGGCGCAAGTCGCTCAAGCACGGGCTGTGGGTGGCGCTCGCGCTGTGGACGGGCTTCACCTTCGTCGGCTACTTCACGCCCATCAGGCAGTTGTGGGCCAGCGCCTTCACGCTCGGCTTCGGCCCGTGGGAGTGGTTCTGGGTGCTGTTCTACGGCTTCGCGACCTGGGGCAACGCGGGCTTCATGCGCGAGCAGGTCTGCAAGTACATGTGCCCGTACGCGCGCTTCCAGAGCGCGATGTTCGACCGCGACACCTTGATCATCGGCTACGACGCGGCGCGCGGCGAGCCGCGCGGCTCGCGTCCGCGCAGCCTGCCGCACGCGCAGCTGGCCGCGCAGGGCAAG
This sequence comes from uncultured Burkholderiaceae bacterium, assembly GCA_964517545.1. GTDB lineage: Bacteria > Pseudomonadota > Gammaproteobacteria > Burkholderiales > Burkholderiaceae_C > CAZFET01. Next base: position 7,504 of record CAZFET010000110.1, on the reverse strand, counting down.
GGCGACTGCATCGACTGCACCTTGTGCGTGCAGGTCTGCCCGACGGGCATCGACATCCGCAAGGGCCTGCAGTACGAGTGCATCGGCTGCGCCGCCTGCATCGACGTGTGCGACGGCGTGATGGACAAGATGAACTACCCGCGCGGGCTCATCCGCTACGCCACCGAGAACGGCATCGAGCAGGGCTGGGACTCCAGGCAGATGCTCGCGCGCGTGCTGCGGCCGCGCGTGCTGGTCTACACCGGCGTCCTCGTGCTCATCGTCGCGCTGTTCGGTGCCAGCCTGCTGATGCGCGCGCCGTTCCGCGTCGACGTGGTGCGCGACCGCGCCTCGCTCGCCCGGCTGGTCGAGGACGGGCGCATCGAGAACAGCTACCGCCTGCAGCTGATGAACGCCACCGAGCAGGCGCAGCGCTACCGCGTGCGCGTCAGCGGCTTCGGCGGCGCGCAGGTGGTCGGCCGCGCCGAGGTCGAGGTCGGCCCGGCGGAGAACCGCTGGATGCCGGTGGCCGTGCAGATCGACCCGGCCAGCGCACGCAGCGCCGGACCCGGCGCGCACGAGATCCGCTTCGAGGTCGAGCGCGTGGGCTCGGCCGAACACGCGGCGACGGTCGTGAGCGAGAAGTCCACCTTCCTGATCCCGCGCTGAACGAGGAGACGACGATGAGCAAGACGCCCGACGAGACGCCCACGCTGCCGTGGTGGCGCGTGCGCATGATGTGGCTGGTGGTCGGCGGACCGCTCGCCGTGGTCGTGGCCGGCGTGGTCACCGCGGTCATCGCCATCTCCGGCGCCGACACCGTGGTGCAGGAGCCGGCGGCGCCCACGTCGGCCACGGCGCCGGCGCTGCAGGGCCGCAACCACGCGGCCACGCCGCGTTGAGCGCCCGTCGCGCGAAGGCGAGGGCATCGCGATGAGCCCGATGCAGCGAGCGCTGGTGGTGTTGTGGCCGGCCTTCCTGATGGCCGGCGTGCTGGAGGCGATGGTGTTCGCCGTGCTCGACCCCGAGCACATGACCTGGTTCGGCGGCGAGCCGCTCGAGTGGTCGCGGCAGGCGGTCTACACCGTCACCTTCTTCATCTTCTGGGGTGTGATCGCCTGCGCCGGCGCCGTGACGGCGCTGCTGCTGCAGGCGCAACCCGGTGCCGATCCGCCGCGCTGAGGGCGCCGGCCGCCGCGGCCCGCGGGCTTGGCGTCGGCGCGCCGCGTCGATGCTCAGCAACTGGCGCTGTTGACCAGCTTGCGCAGCCCGTCGGCGTCGAGGATGCGGATCTGGCGCTGCTTCACGTCGAGCAGGCCGTCTTCCTGGAACTTCGAGAAGGTGCGGCTGACGGTCTCGAGCTTGAGGCCGAGGTAGCTGCCGATCTCCTCGCGCGTCATGCGCAGCACCAGCGCGCTGCCCGAGAAGCCGCGCGCCTGCAGGCGCTGCGTCAGGTTGAGCAAGAAGGCGGCCAGGCGCTCCTCGGCGCGCATCGAGCCCAGCAGCAGCATCACGCCGTGGTCGCGCACGATCTCGCGGCTCATGATCTTGTGGAACTGATGCTGCAGGTCGGTGAACTCGCGCGACAGGTCCTCGAGCTGGTTGAACGGGATGACGCAGACCTGCGAGTCCTCGAGCGCCACCGCGTCGCAGGCGTGGCGGTCGGTGCTGATGCCGTCGAGACCCAGCAGCTCGCCGGCCATCTGGAAGCCGGTGACCTGGTCACGTCCGTCCTCGGACGACACCCGCGTCTTGAAGAAGCCGGTTCGCACGGCGTACAGCGACTGGAAGCGGTCGCCGGCGCGGAACAGCGTCTCGCCGCGCGGCACCGTCTTGCGCGTGGCCACGAGCGTGTCGAGGCGATCGAGGTTGTCGGCCGTGAGACCCACCGGCAGGCACAGCTCCCGCAGGTTGCAGCTCGAGCAGGCGACCTTCAGCGGCTCGATGCGGATGGGCGACGTCGTGTTCATGCGCCGCATTATCGACCGCTCGGCAGCGGCCGCGGCGGTTGAGGTATCGGTGACGGTGGGGGTTTCGAGCATGATGCGCCTCAAGGTTCGATCCATTGTTGGTTGCGCCAGCTCCGGTCGCCTTGATGCAGGTCAAGACGCCGACCGTGCGTCGCGGCAGAGTACGGTTCCCATGAACGCCGATCCCTCCGCCGCAGTGGCCGGCATCTCCGAAGAGCTGCTCCGCAAGTTCGACGTCAACGGGCCTCGCTACACCAGCTACCCGACCGCCGACCGGTTCGTCGAGGCGTTCGGCCCGGAGCAGTACCGCAGCGCGCTCGCGCAGCGCAGCACCGGCATCGGCGGCGGCACGCCGCTGTCGCTGTACGTGCACATCCCGTTCTGCGAGTCGGTGTGCTACTACTGCGCTTGCAACAAGATCATCACCCGCCATCACGACCGGGCGGTGCCGTACCTCGACGCGCTGCAGCGCGAGGTGTCGCTGCACCTCGAGGCGCTGGGCGGCGCGCAGACGGCCTCGCAGCTCCACTTGGGCGGCGGCTCGCCCACCTTCCTGTCGGACGACGAGCTGTCGCGGCTGATGCAGGTCCTGCGCGGCGCCTTCCGCATCGTGCCCGGCGCCGAGATGTCGATCGAGGTCGATCCGCGCACCGTCGACACCGGCCGGCTGCAGCACCTCGCGCGCCTCGGCTTCAACCGCCTGAGCTTCGGCGTGCAGGACTTCGACCCCGACGTGCAGAAGGCCGTGCACCGCGTGCAGCCCTACGAGAGCGTCGCGGCGCTGATGGCCAGCGCGCGCGAGGCCGGCTTCGAGTCGATCAACGTCGACCTCATCTACGGGCTGCCGAAGCAGAACCCCGCGTCGTTCGCCCGCACCATCGAGCGAGTGTGCGGCCTGCGGCCCGATCGCATCGCGCTGTATGCCTACGCGCACCTGCCGCAGCGCTTCAAGCCGCAGCGGCGCATCGACGCGGCCGAGCTGCCCACGGCGGCCCAGCGCATCGAGATGCTGTCCGGCGCCATCGGCGGCTTCCTCGGCGAGGGCTACGCCTACATCGGCATGGACCACTTCGCGCTGCCCGACGACCCGCTGGCCGTCGCGCGGCGGCAAGGGCGCCTGCACCGCAACTTCCAGGGCTACAGCACCATGCCCGAGGGCGACCTCATCGGGCTGGGCGTGTCGGCGATCGGGCACGTCGGCGCGAGCTACGGCCAGAACGCGAAGACGCTGCCCGAGTACTACGACGCGCTGCGCCAGGGGCACTTCCCGATCGTGCGAGGCGTCGCGCTGACGCGCGACGACATGGTGCGCCGCGCGGTGATCATGGCGCTCATGTGCCAGGGCCGCGTGGAGTTCGAGTCGATCGAGCTGGCGCACCTCGTGAACATGCGCGAGTACTTCGGCCGCGAGCTGGCGGCGCTGCAGCCGCTGGCCGAGCTGGGGCTGGTGCAGCTCGAGCCGGCCGCGGTGCAGGTGACGCCGGTGGGCTGGTACTTCGTGCGCGCGGTGGCGATGCTGTTCGACCGCTACCTCAGCGTCGACCAGGCCCGCGAGAAGTTCTCGCGCATCGTCTGATGCCCGCGCCCGACGGCCGATGGATGTCGCACTGCTGCTGACCGCCGGGCTCATGGGCGTCGCGGGCACGCCGCACTGCGCGGCCATGTGCGGCGCGCCGTGCGCGGCCGCGCTCGGTGGCCGGCGCGACGCCGCGTCGATCGTCGCGTGGCAGGTGGCGCGGCTGGTCAGCTACGCGGCGGCGGGCGCGGTGGTGGCGATCGGCGTCGGCGCCATCGCGGGCCTCGGCCGCACGGCCGAGGCGTTCCGTCCCGTGTGGGCGCTGCTGCACGTGGGCGCTCTGGCGCTCGGCTTGTGGCTGGTCGTGGTCGGCCGCCAGCCGGCCGTGTTGCGGCACCTCGGGCTCCGGCCGGCCGCGCAGCCCGGTGGCGTGGCCGTGGTGTCGGGTCCGCTCCCGGGTCGGCGGGCGACGGGCTTGCCGCGCGCGGCGGGTGCCGGGCTGCTGTGGGGCCTGTGGCCTTGCGGCCTGCTGCAGTCGGCCCTCGTCGTGGCGGCGCTGGCCGACGGTGCCGCGGGAGGTGCGGGCGTGATGGCGGTGTTCGCGGCCGGCTCGGCGCTCGGGCCTCTGGCCGGGCCGGCGCTGTGGTCGCGCTTCGGCGGCGGGGCTGCCACGCCGGCGTGGGCGGTGCGAGCTGCGGGCTTGCTGCTGGCCGGGGCGTCCGGCTGGGCGCTGAGCCACGGTCTGTGGGAACGGGTGGCGGCGTGGTGCGCGTGATCGACGGCGCTGCGACTTGCCGTCGCGCGCTTCGCCGGCGTGGATCCGGATTCCGGCCGGGTGACGGCTCGAGCCGCCGGCTGCACTCGTGGCCGGGAGCCCCGTCGGGCTCGCGGGCGTGCGGTCGCTCCGGTGCTTCATCGACGGCGGGACCGGGCGGCCCCGTCCGAGCCGGAAACGAAAACGCCCGGCGGGGCCGGGCGTTTCGTATCGGTCGCGGGACCGATTACTTCTTGGCTTCTTCCTTCTTCGCGGCCGGAGCGGCGGCGGGCTTGGCTTCGGCCTTCTTCTCTTCCTTCTTGGCGGCCGGGGCGGCGGACGCGGCGGCGGCGGCCGGCTTGGCTTCGGCCTTCTTCTCTTCCTTCTTCGCGTCGGCGGCGTAGGCACCGGCGGCGAAGGCGGTGGCGATCAGGGCGGCCAGGAGCTTGTTCATGTCTGCTTACCTTTCGAAAGTTTCTCGGTTAACCACCTCCACCCAATTGGAGGCGCACCGTGAACGGCCCGGTCCGAAAGCCGGTTGACAGGTCCCCTGAACTAGAATTTCGCGCTCTTCACCGACCCCTCTCCCAACGCAACTCCGCGGAGCCAGCGACAGCATGTACCAGCACATCAAGGTGCCCACCGGCGGGCAGAAGATCAGCGTCAACAAGGACTTCTCGCTGAACGTGCCCGACCAGCCGATCATTCCGTACATCGAGGGCGACGGCACCGGCTTCGACATCACGCCGGTGATGATCAAGGTGGTCGACGCCGCGGTCGCGAAGGCCTACGGCGGCAAGCGCCGGATCCACTGGATGGAGATCTACGCCGGCGAGAAGTCGACCAAGGTCTACGGCCCCGACGTCTGGCTCCCCGAGGAAACCCTGCATGCGCTGCGCGAGTACGTGGTGTCGATCAAGGGCCCGCTGACCACGCCGGTCGGCGGCGGCATCCGCTCGCTGAACGTGGCGCTGCGCCAGGAACTCGACCTGTACGTCTGCCTGCGCCCGGTGCGCTATTTCAAGGGCGTGCCCTCGCCGGTGAGGGAGCCGGAGAAGACCGACATGGTCATCTTCCGCGAGAACTCCGAAGACATCTACGCCGGCATCGAGTGGGAAGCCGAGAGCGACAAGGCGAAGAAGGTCATCAAGTTCCTGATCGAGGAGATGGGGGTCAAGAAGATCCGCTTCCCGGCCACCTCGGGCATCGGCGTCAAGCCGGTGAGCCGCGAAGGCACCGAGCGGCTGGTGCGCAAGGCCATCCAGTACGCGATCGACAACGACAAGCCCTCGGTGACGCTGGTGCACAAGGGCAACATCATGAAGTTCACCGAGGGCGGCTTCCGCGACTGGGGCTACGCGCTCGCCGCGCGCGAGTTCGGCGCGCAGCCGATCGACGGCGGTCCGTGGTGCAAGTTCAAGAACCCGAAGACCGGCAAGGACATCGTGGTCAAGGACTCGATCGCCGACGCCTTCCTGCAGCAGATCCTGCTGCGCCCGGCCGAGTACTCGGTGATCGCGACGCTCAACCTGAACGGCGACTACATCTCCGACGCGCTGGCGGCGCAGGTCGGGGGCATCGGCATCGCCCCGGGCGCGAACCTGTCGGATTCGGTGGCGATGTTCGAGGCGACGCACGGCACCGCACCGAAGTACGCCGGCAAGGACTACGTCAATCCGGGCTCCGAGATCCTGTCGGCCGAGATGATGCTGCGCCACATGGGCTGGACCGAAGCGGCCGACCTCATCATCAGCTCGATGGGCAAGGCCATCCTGAGCAAGAAGGTCACGTACGACTTCGCGCGCCTGATGGAGGGTGCGACGCAGGTGTCGTGCTCGGGCTTCGGTCAGGTGATGATCGACCAGATGTGAGCCGCCGGCGCACCAGCACCAAAGCCCGCCTCGAAGGCGGGCTTTTTCTTGGGCGCGAGGCGCCTCAGCGATCGATCACGAGCGGGACGCCGCCGCCGGCAGCGCCATCGCCGTCGAGCGCGCGGATGTTCTGCGCGAGCTGGCCCTTCGGGCCCTGGACCAGATCGAAGCTGACCCGGCCACCTTGCTTCAAGGTGCGGAAGCCTTCCATCTGGATCGCCGAGAAATGGGCGAACACGTCGCCACTGCCGTCGTCCGGTTCGATGAAGCCGAATCCCTTGGCGTCATTGAACCACTTGACCGTACCGGTCGTCATGGTGAACCCCTCCAACATCGATAACCCTTGTCTTTTTCTTGGAATTGTCCGGTCCGCTTCGTGGCACTGTCAAGGCAAGCGCCGATCCGCCGCCGCCGTGACGGCGGACACGCCGGCGCGCCCACCCGGCGGCCGACGCGGCAGACCCGAATCTATAGAATGAACTCATGCCCGACACACCGCCGAAACCACCGGACACACCCGTGGTGCGGCCGCGCCCCGACGACGGCCAGGGCGCCGTCGTGGTCGAGCGCAAGACGCGGAAGACGCAGCCGCCGCGCATGTACCAGGTGGTCATGCTCAACGACGACTACACGCCGATGGAGTTCGTCGTGATGGTGTTGCAGGAATACTTCAGCCGGGACCTGGAGACCGCGACGCACATCATGCTGAAGATCCATCATGAGGGTCGCGGCGTGTGCGGGGTCTACACGAAGGACGTCGCAGCGACGAAAGTGGAGCTGGTGACCGCCGCCGCGCGCCGCGCGGGGCACCCGCTGCAGTGCATTATGGAGGCCGCATGATCGCGCAAGAACTGGAAGTCAGCCTGCACATGGCGTTCGTGGAAGCGCGTCAGCAGCGGCACGAGTTCATCACCGTCGAGCACCTGCTGCTCGCGCTGCTGGACAACCCGTCGGCCGCCGAGGTGCTGCGCGCATGCTCGGCCAACATCGAGGACCTGCGCAAGAGCCTCGGTCAGTTCATCAAGGAGAACACGCCGACGGTCGGCGGCTCCGACGAGGTCGACACGCAGCCGACCCTCGGCTTCCAGCGCGTGATCCAGCGCGCGATCATGCACGTGCAGTCCACCGGCTCCGGCAAGAAGGAAGTGACCGGTGCGAACGTGCTCGTCGCCATCTTCGGCGAGAAGGACTCGCACGCCGTGTACTACCTGCACCAGCAGGGCGTCACGCGGCTCGACGTGGTGAACTTCATCGCCCACGGCATCAAGAAGTCCGACCCGCCCGAGCCGGCGAAGTCCAACGAAGGGCAGAACAACGAAGCCGAGAAGGAAGAGGGCGAGGGCAAGGGCAGCCCGCCCGACCAGATCACGCAGAACCTCAACCAGCTCGCGCGCGACGGGAAGACGGACCCGCG
>CAZFET010000109.1:8015-10485 GCA_964517545.1 uncultured Burkholderiaceae bacterium | reverse complement strand
GTACGAACTGTCGGGCAACCCGCTGATCGCGCCGGCGCTGGCGCCTTACTGGACGCACACGCAGCGCGCGATGGGCGAGGTGGTCTCGCGCGACGAGGCGCCGCGCGATATCTGGGACCAGCACGCCGCGATCCTCGAGGCCATCGGGCGCGGCGACGGCGCGCGGGCGGAGGCGCTGGCGCGCGAGCACCTCGAGCGCGCGGCGGGGTTCATGGTCGCGCGCTTGCGGGCGCAGCGCGACACGGCCGGCTGACGCCGCGCGGCCGCGTTCAGGCCGACGGCGCGGCGGCCACGCGAGCGCGCAGCTGCGACGGCAGCGGCGTCGAGCGGCGCAGCACGTCCTCGGCCAGCCACAGCGCGGCGCGGCGCGCCCGCGCGGCCACCCGTTCCTGCGGCAGCTGCTGGTAGTCGTCGTTGAACACCTCGAAGCTGAAGTCGCCGCGCCAGCCCATGCGGTCGAGCAGGGTCACCAGCCGCGCGAGCTGCGCGCTGTGCACGCCTTCGCCGGGGAACACGCGGAAGGTGCGCGCGGTGGCCATGCGTTCCTCGGGCGTGCGCACCTCGTTCCACATGAAGTCCGACAGCTGCACGAGGAAGATGCGCGCCGGGTCCACCGCCTCGAGCGCCTCGAGCGGGGTGCCGGTGGCGAAGACGTGGTACGAATCCACGCAAACGCCGAGGTTGGGACAGTCGGCGCGGCGCACCACGTCCCAGGCCTGCGGCAGCTCGTTGAGGTGGCGACCCCAGGACAAGGCCTCGAAGGCGACGCGGATGCCGTGCGGCAGCGCGAGCATCGCGAGCTTGCGCAGGTCGCGCGCGATGTGCGCGGGATCGTCGCTCGCGTGCTGCGAGGTCGACGAGCACGCCAGCAGCACCCGGCTGCCGAGCGCCGCGGCCATCTCGATCATGGCCTTGGCCATGTCCACCTTGTAGTCGTGCAGGTGGCCGCCGAGCCCCTCGAAGTCGCGCAGCACCTGGAAGCCGGTCACGCGCAGACCGCTCGCGCGCACCTCGGCCACCGCGGCACGCCAGCCGTCGGGGTGGCCGACGAGATCGCGCGCCGCCAGCATCACCTGCGAGAAGCCGGCCTCGCGCATGGCGCGCAGCTTGGCTGCCAGCGGCCCCGCCAGCGTGATGGTGTCCATGCCGAAGTCGCGGATGTACATCGCGCGTCCGGCTCAGGCCGGCGGCTCGTGGTGGATGAGCTCGAACATCACGCCGTCGAGCCAGCTCTGCGTCAACGCGCCGCGCGGCTGCACCGCGAGATGGCCGGTCTCGACGAAGCGCACGCCGCGCGCGCGCAGCGCCGCCGCGGCCGCGGGCACGTCGGGCGCGCCGAGCGCGACGCGCTCGAAGTGCTCGTGGTCGCCGTCGGCGCCGGCACCGGCGAGGCCATGCGGCGTGTCCGGCTCGACGAGCTGCAGGTGCAGGCCGCCGTCGGGGCTGCGCAGCACGATGCCCTGCGGCAGCACGCCGGCCTCGCGGTCCTCGCCCATCACGCCGAAGCCGAGCAGCTCGCCGTAGAACGCGACCCAGTCGGCGCTGCGGCCGGCACCGACGCGCTGCACGAGGCCGAACCAGTGCAGCCCGGCCAGCGCCGGCGGACGCGGGTCGGTGCCGGGGATCGGCACGAAGTCGACGTCGTAGATCGAGAACTCGCGCCAGCGGTCCACGAAGTACAGGCGGCTCGCGCCGACGCCGTGGATCGCCGGGATGTGCAGCTCCATCGGCGCGACCTGCACCGGCACGTCCCAGCCGCCGAGCTCGAGCACGCGGCGCTGCGCGGCGGCCGCCTCGCGCACGCCCAGCGCGATCGCGGCCAGCGCCGGCGGCTCGCCGTCGGTCGCGCCGTGCGCGTTGACGATCGCGTTCATCGTGCCCTGCCGGTACAGCAGCACTTCGCGCGAGCGGTGCCGGGCCACCGGACGGAAGCCCATGAGCTCGAGCACGTGGCCCAGCGCCTGCGGGCGCGCGCTGCGGTACTCGATGTACTCGATGCCTTCGAGGCCGAGGCGGTTGGCCGCGTCGGCCTCGATCTCGCGTGCGAGCGGATGGTTCACGGCCGTGCTTTCACGCGCCCGGTGCGCCCAGCAGGCGACGCAAGTGCGCGTCCATGCGCGCGGCATCGGGCTCGAGCCCGGTGAACAGGCGGAACGCGTCGATGGCCTGCCCCACGGCCATGCCGCCACCATCGCTGACGCGGCAGCCGCGCGCGCGCGCCGCCTGCAGCAAGGCGGTGTCGATCGGGAAGTAGACGATCTCCGACACCCACAGCCGCGGGTGCAGCAGCTCGACCGGCAGCGGCAGGCCGGGCTGCTTGTCCATGCCGGTGGGCGTGGCGTGGATCAGGCCGGTGGCGCCCTTCAGGGCCTGTGCCGCGTCGCCCACGGCGCTGACGCGGCCCGGGTGGGCGAGGTCCAGCGCGGCGGCCAGGGCCTGCGCCAGCGCGAGTTCGGTGTCGACCAGTCGG